>JAYUFA010000551.1:0-8336 GCA_043738925.1 Actinomycetota bacterium | reverse complement strand
AAGCGCTGCCCCTGTTGTTGACACTTTCCAGCGGTGTGCAGGGGTTCACCACTATCCACGCCGGCTCGGCGCGTCAGGCGCTCACCCGCTTGAGATTCATATGCCAGCTGAGCGACACGGCTTCAGAGCTGCCGATCACCGCGTTGAACTCGCTCGTCAGCGAGTCCATCGACGTTGTCGTGCACGCGACGCGCACGCCTCACGGCCCGCGCGTGTCGTCGATCGTCGCGGTTGAAGACATCGCGGGGCCGGTCGACGCGACGCAGTTCACCGTGACCGAAGTCTTCCGCCGTAGCGGGCCAGACGAGCCGCTTCTCTGGACCGGTCAACTGCCATCGCGACTCGGTAGATCGTTTAGTGAAGCTGGCTTTGACATCCGTCGCATCCTCGATCACGGCGCCCCTCCGACTGACACTGCGCGCCACCTGCGGGCGAAGAGCGCATGATCGCCCTGGCTCTCTCGATCGGCGCAGTCGCCGGCATGTACCTCTTGTTCACGGCGTTCGCGTACGGACGGTCTGACGTGATGCCGACCCGCAACCCGGCGCGCGCACGCCGAAGCCCGGGCGCGCGATTGGAGGAGTGGCTCGCGCAGGCCGGACTTGAAGACGTCGACCAACGCGAGTTCGTCGCAGTGCTTGGTGCGCTCGCTCTCCTCGGGGCAATCGTTGGATGGGTGCTCTTCGCGAGCCTGTTGCCGGCGTTTGCACTCGCGCTCCTCGGGGCGTCGTTCCCGATCGGCGGCTATCGGCGTCGCCGCACCACTCGCAAGGCGCTTGCGCTCGATGCCTGGCCACGCGTCATCGAGGAGATTCGCGTCCTCACCGGCTCGCTCGGCCACTCGATACCGCAAGCGCTGTTCGAGGTCGGTCGGCGCGGGCCGGAGGAACTGCGGCCGAGCTTCGCCGCCGCTCACCGCGAGTGGCTGATCTCCACAGACTTCGAGCGCACGATTGGAGTACTGAAGACACGCCTGGCCGACGCGACCGCCGACGTCGTATGCGAGACCCTCCTCGTGGCCCATCAGGTAGGCGGCAGCGAAATCGGACGACGGCTCGAGGCACTTGCCGACGATCGCACGCAAGACGCGCAGGGCCGAAAGGATGCCCGCTCACGACAAGCTGGTGCCCGCTTCGCGCGGCGATTCGTGCTCTTCGTACCACTTGGCATGGCGCTCGCCGGCATGTCGGTCGGCAACGGTCGCTCCGCCTATCGCACATTGACCGGGCAAATGTTCGTGCTGATCGGTATCGCGCTCGTTGTCGTGTGCTGGCTATGGGCAGGTCGCGTCATGCAACTGCCCGATGAGGAGCGGGTGTTCTCCGCATGAGCCGTACGGCGTTCTTCCTCTGCTGCGTGGCGTTCGTCGGGCTCATACTTGTGTTGTCCGAGCTCCGTTGGTTCGCTCGCCGTCCCATTGCGCAACGCCTGCGCCCCTACGCGCACGACGCTCGTCAGCGCAGCAGCGAATCGCTTGGCGTGCTCTCTGTCGAATCGTTCCGCGACGTTGTCGCGCCGCTAGCCCACAGCGTCGGCGCGCGTATTGCGTCGGCCTTCGGTGTCAACGAAGAACTTGCGGTTCGGTTACATCGCATCCACTCACCGATCGACCCAACCGAGTTTCGGGTTCGCCAATCGGCGTGGGCCTTCGCGGGATTCGTCGTGGCAGCCGCGGTCGCCGCATCGCTGCACGTGGCGCTCATCCTCGCTCTGTTGTTCGTACTCGGCGCGCCCGTGCTCGCATTCTTGATTCTTGAGCAACAGATCGCAGCGCAGTCCGCGAGGTGGCAACGCCGACTGTTTCTCGAGCTTCCGGTGGTCGCCGAACAGCTCGCCATGCTGCTCGGCGCCGGCTACTCGATGGCTGCCGCGCTCAGCCGCCTAGCACAGCGCGGCAGCGGCGCATTCGCACAAGATCTCGCGCGGGTATGTGCTCGCATGCGTCAAGGGCTCAGCGACACCGACGCACTGAACGAATGGGCTGCTACCGCAGATGTCTCGACACTTCACCGACTCGTCAGCGTCCTCGCGCTCAATCGTCAAGCCGCGGACCTCAGCAAGTTGATCACCGACGAAGCGCGCTCCGCGCGTCGCGACGCTCATCGCGATCTCATCGAGACGATCGAACGACGCACCCAGATGGTGTGGATTCCGGTCACCGTCGCCGCGCTCGTACCGGGCGTGATCTTCATGGCGATCCCTTTCATCAACGCGCTCTCCCTCTTCGCCGGCTCCTGAGCCGGACCACTTCCCGCATATCACCGATCCCCTCAACGTCACAGGCGAAACCCGGAGGAATACCGATGAACAACATACGAATGAATGCCGGCGTGGTCGCGCACGCGCTGCGCTCGTGGAGTCGCACCCATCTTCGCGGCGAGCGCGGCGAAGGTGTCATCTCGACGGCAATCGCTGTTTTGATCGTCGCGTTCCTCGGTGCAGCAATGTGGGTCGCGTTCAACTCGATCTGGCAAGGCTCCGAGAAGAACATCCGGACCAACGTCGAGCAAATCGGCGCCAACGGCTGACGTGACGAACGCGCGGCCGACGCGCGATCGCGGTTCCGGTGTCTTCGGAACCACGTTCGGGTTGTTCATCTTCCTCCTCATGATGCTCGTCGCCGTGCACACGATGTACGCGCTCTACGCGCGGTCGATGCTCACGAACGCTGCTCACGACGCGGCGCGCCATGTCGCCGGATACGCGTCCGCCGCAAGCCGCGACACGGCGCGGGCGGCGGAGGACCAGCGATTTCGCCAACACACCGGCCTCGACAGCGCTCACGCTCGTTTGGAATGGGCGCCTGACGACGGCGAGGTCGTAACCGTACGTGTCGTGGCCCGACCGCCGTCGATGATCCCCCATGCGCTGAGCGACTTGCTTGGTGTCGGTACGACGGACCGCACCGTGCATACACGCGTCGAGCGTGAACGATGAATCCGCGAACGGGTCGTCAACGGCGCCGTCGCGATCGCGGCGCGATCGCCGGTATCGAAGCGCTGCCGTTCGGGTTCTTGCTCTTCGTCGCGGGGACCCTGTTCATCGCGAACATCTGGGCCGTGATCGACTCGAAGCTCGCTGTCGGCGAAGCAGCGCGCGAGGCCACTCGTAGCTACGTCGAAGCCGACGACGCCGGCGCCGCCGAGATCAACGCCCGCCTCGCTGCCTACGACGCGCTGGGAGGAAGTGGCCGCGGTCAACGCCCGCGGATCACCATCGACGAACCAGTGCTCGAGGGAGTCTTTGCCCGCTGCACGCGCGTCACCATCACGGTGCACTACCGCGTTCCGGCATTGACCATTCCGTGGCTCGGCGGCCTTGGCCATGGGATCGACACGGTCGCGACCCACAGTGAAATCATCGACCCCTACCGAAGCGGGCTCGCTGCGGGGACTTGCGGATGAAACCGAACGTCGCACCAGGCGCCACGGCACAACCTCCGTCGTGCAGCCCAGCCCGCCGCGAGCGCGGCACCGTCCTCCTCTTGTTCCCGGCCGCGGTGTTCATCGTCTGCGTACTCGGTGCGCTCGCCGTCGACAGCGCCAACACGATGATGCGCCGCCGAGCCCTCCAAAGCGCCGCCGACGCCGCAGCCAACGACGCCGCTGGTCTCGCCATCGACATGCACTCGCTACGCGCTGGCGTCACGCTCATCGACCCTGAGCGAGCACGAGAGGTGGTCGACGAGTCGCTCACGCGGCAACGCGTCGTGGGTTTGCAACGCGTCGTCGTCCGGGTCGAAGACGGCGACACCGTGGTCGTCGAGCTCGAAGCAGAGCACCCGTCGGTATTCGCTCGCTCCATTCCCGGCGCAGCCGGCCGAATCCGCGTACCCGCTCGCGCCCGTGCCCAAGCCGTCACTGCTGGCGAAGGCACCGTGGCGCGTGGACCCTGACGGCCATCCCTGGTGACATCGCCATCCTCGTGACATTGCCCCCCTCGTGGCATTCCCCCCTCGTAACATTGCCATCCTTGACCGTTTCAATATCTTTCAGTATCTTTCAATCTCATGCCCGGTTCGCGCTTCAAGGTGGCCACCCACGAGATGGGTCGCGAACGGTTGCGCCACGAAGCCGCGATGCTGCGCAAGGCTCAGCACCCCGGCGTCGTCGCACTGAGTGCATTCACCGACGATTCTGACCGTACCCACCTCGCGCTGGTTCTCATCGACGGATCGACACTCGCCGACGAGCCACCTGTCGATGCTGTCGTCGCCCTGCGGGTGTTCGCAGCACTGGCTCGAACGGTCGCTGATCTTCACAGCCTGGGTGTAGCTCATGAACGCCTCAGCGCCGATCACGTGCTCCTCACGCTGGATCAGCGACCCGTTCTGTGCGGATTCGCCGAGGCGACCGACGATGCCGGCGAAGGCGGGCGAGGCCGCGACTGCGCGTCGCTGATCGACCTTGGCGAACTCATCGCGGTCAGCGTCAAGGCGTCGCACAGGACATCGAGCGTGGGCAGGTGGCCTCCGCTGGGCTCACGTCCCGAGCGCGCCCTACGGAGTTTGGCGATCGACCTTCGTCATCGGCAAGCGCAATTGTCGGCTGGAGAGATCGCCCAGCGAGCGAGCCGCGTCGCATCACGACACCGACGCCCGGGACGACCGGCAGCAGAGCACACAATCCATGAGCTACCCGCGGCCGAGATGGCGGCAAGGGTAGGTCGCCCCGGGCCACTCCCAATCCGCGCTCGGAAGCCCGATGTTCCGCAAGCCACCACCATGGCGTCGCGCCCGCGATCGCCACGCGGGGCCGCGATCGGAATCGGTGCGTCGCTGATCTTTGCGGTGATCGTCGGACTGGCGCGCCATACGGGCGAGCCGTCCTCCCCATTGCAGGCCGGCCCAACCACCAGCGCAGCCCCCTCGACCGTGCTGACGACAACATCGACGACCCCGAGCGGTCCCACCCCCCTGGTGCCCGCACGCGTGAAGACTGGCGGATCGCAATATGAGGTCGGCCAGACCGGCGATCAGGTAGCGGTGGCCGACTGGGCGTGCACCGGCGAGCCGACGACAGCGTTGCTGCGACCAAGCACTGGCGAGGTGTACGTCTTCGACGCGCTACCGGGTCGCGGCGAGACCGTCACGGGGCGCCGCGTCGCCACTGTCGTCGATGCCGTCACCCTCGAAACCGATCGTGTCAACCAGGCGTGCCCTCCCCTCACCGTGCGCGACCGCACGGGAGCGACCCACGAGATCGGAACACGATGAAACGATTTCACCATGCCTTACGACTCACCGCAACGGCCCTGTTGGCTGGAGCAGTACTGGTCTTCGCCGGCAACGGCGTGCTCGGCGGGCCGCACCACTGGACCCTCGCCGGTTGGACAGCACTCGTTCGCGACCGAGGCGCCGCGACTGCTGCAATGACCGTCGCCCGATACGTCGCGCTCGCCGCAGCGGGATACCTCGCCGTGATCGGCACTGCGACAATGCTCGCGATCGCGTCGCGCGTCCATTGGCTCGAACGCTTGCTCAGCTTCGCAACGCCGCGGCTGTTTCGCTCGACGCTTGGTCTGGTCACCGTAGCGACGTTCGCGCACCCGATCGCCGCCGGTGCAGTGGATGCCTCGTCAAACCCGCCGGTGATGGTGCTTATCGACCCGACGACGACGTGGCGGCCGAGCCCGCCACCAACGATGCGGCGCATCGAAGCGCCGGCGGCTGCCGAGTCACCCACGACAACGGTCACCTTCGAGGTGTCGCGTATCGTGGACAAGCCGGTGGTCGACGCACCGGTCACGGTCACCCTCTCGCAGCCATACGGCCCACCGGCACCGCCATCGACCGTCGATATCAACCACCCGGTGAATGCAACGACTTGGACGATTGGGCGCGGCGACCACCTTTGGCACGTGGCCGACGCGACGCTCACCCGGTCCCTTGGACACCCACCGTCGACACGGGAAATCGCCATCTATTGGCGCGCTTTGGTCGACGCGAATCGCGATCGTCTGGTCGACCGCGACAACCCGGATCTCGTGTTTACCGGACAGGAGTTCGTTCTGCCGAGCGTGTGACCGATTCGGAGCCGACCGATCAGGCCGGCGTATGCCGATAGCTGAGCCCAAGATCGTCGAGACGATTCCCGGCCCCGTCGACACCGGTGCCCAAGATCGCCGCTAACGCCTGGTGATCATCGCGACGAATCGTGAGCACCCGACCATTGAAGTCCTGCCGCTTCACTTGGATCATCGTGAGGTAACGGCTCAACATGTCAGCCTCGGGACCACGAAGCTGCTCGAGACGGGTGAGGTCGATCGTGACCGAAACTCCCGCCGTGCGCGATGGCCGTTCCGTCAGGTCGATCGTCGGTGCAGCCGTCTCGACGCCGAAATCGGGCCCTTCGTCCAGGGGCAGGAGCTGGTCGACAGGAACCGAATAGAACCGCGCCAAGCGTTGCAGCCGCGGGACCGAGATCGCTCGCTCCCCCCGCTCGTACGCACCGAGCACTGATGCTTTGAACTCTTGCCGAGAGTTCGCCTCGACCTCTTGCAGCGAGAGCCGCTTCTGGCGCCGAATGGCGCGAAGGCGTTCGCCCACCTTGTGGCTGTATTGATCCGGAGCGACCGGATTCGTGTCGTCAATGTCATTCGTCATGAGGTCCAGCCGTTGCCCGCAGATGGTGAGGCGTCGTTCGGCGCTCTGCTCGCCCACCCTCCTCGGGTCGGTTCACGTTGCGTGCTCGTCTGACGTCTCGGGGTGAGATTACGCTGTGCGAGGTCGTTTACGCAAAGACTCGCTTACGAACTCGCCGGATGGCTCATTTCCCCCGCAAGGCCTGACCGTAGCGCGGCCAGAACACTGCACGCGGTGATGGCCGCCGTCTCTGCGCGCAGCACGTGGTCAGCAAACGCAACGGTGCGGCGCGCGGCCGCCGACTCCTCAGGGGCCCATCCGCCCTCGGGACCAATCAGAATCATCGACGCGGCGAGGCTCGGCGCATCGCCCTCGGGTGACGCGAGCGTGGCGCCTGGTCGCGCGACGAGCACCTCGAAGTCAGTCGGAGGTTCGACCAGCGGCAATCGCGCCCGCCGGCATTGCATGGCCGCTTGACGGGCGACCGACCGCCATCGCTCGAGCTGACGGGCAAGCTTCGCGTCGTCCCATCGGACAATCGACCGAGCAGCCGCAAACCCAACGATCACATCGGCACCCAACTCGGTGAGCTTTTGCACCACGAGTTCAGGTTTGTCACCTTTCGTGAGCGCGAAGGCAATAGTGATCCGCGGATCGAGCACCGGCTCATCGATGGTGAACCCGACGACGTCGATGGCGGCTTCGCTGCGATAGAGCGCCGCGCGCCACCCACCACGGCCGTCGGCCACAGTCAACACCGTTCCCTCACGCAGTCGCAGCACGCGGCTGAGATGATGGGCATCGTCCGGGGCCAGACGCGGCTCGTCAAGGTCGTCGACGAACACGAGCGGCGGCGCGATCGGCGGACGTCGGGCGTCACGAGGCACCAGGGCTCAACTCCGTTTATCGAAACGCGGACTTGATGCGCGAGAACAACCCGGCATCGGCCGGTGCAACGTCCTCGCCTCGCAGTTCGGCGAACCTGCGCAACAAGTCGGCCTGCTCGACATTGAGATCGGTGGGGGTGTCAACGACGACCTGCACTCGCAGGTCGCCACGACCGCGTCCCTGCACGCGGGGAACACCCTTGCCGCGGAATCGCATCACTCTTCCCGACGCCATGCCGGGCGCGATCTCGATCTTCTCAGACCCGTCGAGCGTCTCAAGATCGAGGTGCACACCGAGCGCAGCCTGCGCGAACGAAATATGCAGCGGGTAGACGAGGTCCGAACCGTCGCGGGCGAAACGGTCGTGGGGTGCCACGTCAAGATGAACATAGAGGTCACCTGCGGGACCGCCTCGCAGACCAATGGCACCAAGGCCGGACAGACGCAATGTTGTGCCGTCATCGACACCAGCGGGAACGCCGACCTCGAAGGTGCGCGTGTCCTTGCGGCGGCCATCGCCAGCACAGTCACCGCACGGGCTGGAAATCGTCTTGCCCTGGCCACTACACGAGGGGCATGCGACGACGGTGACCATGTTGATGAAGGACTGGCGCGTACGCCGCACCTGACCTGCGCCGCCGCACTCCCCACAGGTTGAGGCGTAGGTGCCCTTGGTGCAACCAGACGCCTCACAGGTGTCACACGCGACGTAGGTAGTCACGCTGACCTGTGCCGTGCCACCGAATACCGCGGTTTCGAACGCGACGTGCGCCGTGGTTTCAAGATCCGGGCCCTTCGCTGGCCCCGACGGACCGCGAGAGCCGCCACCGAAGACGCTTCCGCCACCGAAGAACGCCTCGAAGATG
>JAYUFA010000550.1:0-3169 GCA_043738925.1 Actinomycetota bacterium | reverse complement strand
GCGCCACGCGGGATCGTTGTAGAACCGGCCGAACTCCGATGGCGCGTACCCAAGCAGTTCGAGAAAGATCGGCACGGTGCGGAAATAGTATGGGTTGTCCATCCTCAGTTGAATCTTGAGGGGCAGGCACGTGATCTGCGGGTACACGTCGGCACCGGCCGCGACACCGGCCGCGTGCTCGGCCATCATCGAGCGGTAGTCGGTCTCGGGATACGTCGTGAGCATCGGTGTCCACATCAATGGCCGGCCGATGCGAGGTTGTATCTCGTAGCTGTCGCGCCACGTGACCGGCGCGCCGGGCGCATACGACACGGCGCCGTAGCCGAGTTCGCCCAGCACCGATGCCAGTGCGATGAACTCGTCGCGGGTGCCGTTGCGCGACGGAATCGGAAGGCCGCGGTCACCGCGGTGGTTCGCCGAGAAGCTCGATGCGAATCCGAGCGCACCAGCCCGCATGCCGTCGGCGACGACCTCGCGCATGCGAGCGATCTCGTCGGGTCTCGCCTCTCGCTCGTATCCTTCATCGCCCATCACGTACAAGCGCACGGGACTGTGGCCGATGTAGCAGCCGTAGTTGAGCATCGTGCCGTTGCGTTCAATGAGCGCGAGGTACTCTGCGAAGGTCTCGAAGCTCCAGTCGATGCCGGCGTTGAGCATCGCCTCTGACATGTCTTCGACAGCCTGGAGCGTGCGAACGATCACCGCTCGCTGCTCAGGTCGTGTCGGCGCAATGGAGAATCCGCAATTGCCGGCAACGACCGACGTGACCCCGTGCCAGCATGATGACGTGAGCGCCGGATCCCAGAAGACCTGCGCGTCGTAGTGCGTGTGAATGTCGAAAAAGCCCGGCGCGACGAACTTGCCCTTCGCGTCGATCACACGATCGCCGTCGAGGTCGTCGCCGACCGCAACGATGCGACCGTCACGGACCGCTACATCGCCATGGCGCATTGGCGCGCCCGTGCCGTCGACGATCGTGCCGCCTCGAATGACCAGATCCGCGTTCATGTGCGATGCCCCCGCGTTGTCAGCCATCCGACAACGACCCGACGGTAGCGCGGACGAGCCAACTCTAGGGTCCCGTGACGATGCGACAGACTGTGGCTGTGAGTTCCGACGAACGTGCCATCCTCGACCTGCTCGGTCGCTACTGCGAGCTTCAGGACGCCGCCGATATGCGCGAGGTATCCGCTCTGTTCGCACACGCGACCTATCGATCGCTCGACGGACCAAGCTGCTCCGGTGCCGATGAGGTGTACGCGCTGAAGACGCACCATGACCAAGTGCACGCAGACGGCACATTGCGAACACAGCACGTCACAACGAACACGATCGTCGACGTTGCGCCCGACCGCTGCAACGCCACCACGCGCTCGTACTTCACGGTGCTACAGGCAACCGAGGGGCTGCCGTTCCAAGTCGTGATCGCAGGGCGCTATCACGACACGTTCGAAAAGGCGGGGGACCAGTGGCGGTTCACCGATCGGCTGATCATCAGCGACCTCGTTGGCGACCTCAGCCGCCATATCCGCGACAGCCCGTTGCGATAGTGCCGCGCCGACAGCGTCAGGCAGTCAGGCAGGCAGTCAGTCGGGCAATACTGGCGCCCACGACGAGCCGTTGATGTGCGTGCCGCCGCCGACGAACAGCGTGTTGCCTGTCATGTAGCGACATTCCTCGCTCGCCAGGAACAGGGCCACCGGCGCGATGTCGTTCTCGGGATCACCCAAGCGGCCCATCGGGATCGACGCTTCGGCTTGTGCGCGCAGCTCGGGGTGGCGCTCGAATGTGGCGCGTGACGCAGCGGTGAGCGCACCGGGGCAGATGACGTTCGCGACCACGCCGGTGGGCGCCCATTCGCGCGCGGCAGTGCGCGTGAGCGTGCGCAGTGCTTCCTTTGCCGTGTTGTATTCCATCGTGCCCATGTGCGCATTGACGCCGTTGAGCGAGCAGATGTTGATGATGCGGCCGTAGCCCCGCGCCTTCATGATCGGGAACGCCGTTTGCATTGCCCACATCGGGCCGTAGAAGCCCATGCGCATGCCGTGATCGACCATCGCGTCGGTCTTGTTCTCGACGCGGCCGAGGTTGCCGCCGCCCCACGCGTTGTTCACGAGGATGTCGATCGTGCCCCACCGTTTCACTGCCTCGGCGATCATCGCGGCGTTGTCGTCCTTGACACAGACGTCCGTACGAATGAGCGCGGCATCCGCCCCGAACTCATTGCGCAGCTCGGCTACGACTGCGCTACCGGTGGTCTCGTTGATCTCGGCTATGAGTACCTTGGCGCCCTCCGCGGCGAATCGACGCGCGATCCCTCGGCCGATGCCGTCACCAGCACCGGTGATGACCGCGATTCGATCCAGTAGACGACCCATGACGTTCCCCTTCGTTGCTCGGCGGCGCACCATAGTCCCGGCGTCGCGCCCAGGTCGGCCTTTGGCGACCCTTGCAGGATGGTGAACCTGGGCGGTGCCGCACTCTTCACGCGTTGGCGCCGGCGTCGAGTCATTCGCTGAGGAACGCGAGATCCTCCAGCAGTTGCTCATGGCGCGCGCGCACCATTTCGGCATTGGGGTGCGTGAAGATGTAGAAGCGGTTCGCGGCGATCGCGCGCGCCACGATTGGGCCGACGACCTCGTTGGGCATGGCCCCAGGCGTGGGTGCCCGGCCTGCGGAGGGGCTGTGCGTTGGGCCACCGAATCGCTCAGGACGATTCCGTGATGAGGTCGTGCCGAGGTTGCCCGCGACGAGCCCAGGGCAGAGCACCGACACGCCAATGCCCTCGGGTGCCAGTTCCATACGCAGCATGTCGCAATAGCCGATCATGGCGTGCTTGGTGGTGGTGTACAGCCCGTTGTTGAATCCGCCGACCAGCTCCGGGCCAAGCGCAAGGAGGCCGGCCATCGACGACGTGTTCATGATGTGTGCGGGCTCGCCATGCGCGCGGAGATACGGCAGGAGCACGTCGTTGGCGCGCACATGCGCCATGATGTTGAACTCGAAGAACCACGCCCACTCGGCCTCGGTTGCCTCGTCGAGTCGGCGGTTGGTGATGACGCCACACAGGTTTGCGAGAACGTGCACTGCGCCATACGTGTCGACCGCATTGTTGGCGAGGAGCGTGAGCGAGGCGCGGTCGGTGGCATCGACCCTGCTCGCGATTGCC
>JAYUFA010000549.1:0-22118 GCA_043738925.1 Actinomycetota bacterium | reverse complement strand
TGTAGAGCACGCGGCCGGCGCGTGACTCACGCTGCTACTTCGTGCAACTCGTCACGGTAACGGTGTTGGCCGCACTGGTAACCGACGCCTTGGGCCTCGTACTCACCCACTTGTCGAACGCGGATTTCAGATCGGAGGTGTCCTTCGGCGTATCCATCTGGATCGCGGTGCGAACACACGAGATGCCGTTCGCCGTCCACGCGACATACCAATCGCCGGACCACCCGGCCGCCGCTTGGTTCGCCTGCGCGCTGCTGATCGCAGACTCGAGCAGGTATTGGATCACGATTTCGCCCATGACGCCGTCGTCGACGAGGGCACCATCGGCCGGCGGCGGCGTCACGTTCACGCGGCCCTCCTTGGCCAGGTACTTGTCGACGTTGATGACTTCTTCGCTCGTCGTCGGCGGGTCGTTGAACGCAGCATCCAGCGCCTTTTGCCCACCGAAGTTGAGCAGCTCCCCGACGAACTTCTCGCCGAGGCTGTACGGGGCGAGCTGGAGCTTGAGAAACGACGGCGTGAACTGGTTCGCTTGAAACGCTCCGCCGTAGGACGCCTCCTCACTATCGGCCTTGGCCTGATCGCCGGCCGACAGCGACGCGCGATACGCGTTCTCCACGCGTCGAGCGTTGCCCTCAGCGAGCGCGCTCAAACCGAACGAGATCTCGTCCTTCGCGTCGTCGTACTGCGGTCGATCGAGGCCGAACCATTGATCGTCGAGTGCATGGGTCAACTCATGCGCGACAACAGTGCGAACGAAGGGCGTGAGCTTGTTGCCACGCACGGAAAGCTCTTTCGTCTTCGGGTCGTAGAACCCGAGGACGCCGGCGGAGCCAAAGGCCTTGGTGGTCTCGTAGTAGCTGACGCCCGGCTTCAACAGACCGACTGCGGACATCACCACTGTGGCGGACTCGAAGTCGGCTTTGTGCTTGGCATAGTCGTCGTCGGTCTCGGCCTGGTAGCGAGCCACGAAATCAGCCTCGCTGAGCGCGACGACCATTGGCCGGGTCTTGAACTTGAGACCGCGCTCCTTTTCGTCGAACGCGATGATGGCGTCGATCGTGCGATCGAAATCGGTCTTGGCCGCAGAAGTGGACGGGGCAACAGCCGCACCCGAGCCACCGGACCCGGTCGGGCCCGACGTTTGGCCAGTACTCGGCCTCGGCGCGGCGGCACTCGTGGTCGCAGCAGTCGTGGCGTCGACCGCGCTCGCCGACTTGTTGTGGCTGACCATTGCCGCTGCGCCGACCGCGATCATGGCGACCAGCACGGCGAGCGCCACACCGACGACGACCCGGCCACGGCCTGGGGCCGCCCTCACCGTGCGTTGCGCACCGCCCGGTGGCGGGGATGGCGGGGGTGGCGCAGCCCACGAACCCGCGCCGGGTGGGCGCAGTGGCGGTGGTGGGGGGGGCGGTAGCGGCGCCGACTGATCGGGCCCGTGGTCGCTCACGGCTGCTCCAGCGTGCTTTCGGGGACGAAGGTTTCATCGGCACGTTGCACAGGAGAACGTAGGCGATGAAAGTGCTGAGCTGGCAGCATCTCGCCAACCCACACGACGGGCGACCGATGTGCCAAGGTGAGTCATGGTCAACGTTGCCATCGTGCCCGCAACGCGGCCCGCGATGCACGCTGCATTTGTGCAGGCCGTTCTTGAAGGCGGGGGTCGACCCAGCGACGCCGGTGATGCCGCGGCGCTCGTGTGGGCCGACCCGACGCAGGCCGACTCGTTTCCCACGTTGATCGCGTCGGCCCCGCACCTGCGATGGGTGCAGCTCCCATATGCGGGCATCGAGTCTTTCGCCGGCTACCTCGACCCGCGCTTCGTGTGGACCTGCGGCAAAGGCGTGTATGCGCCCCCGGTCGCGGAGCATGTCCTTGCACTGGCCCTCACCGCGCTACGCAACATGCGTGCCTATGCAACAGCGACGACGTGGTCGGCGCCCGCGGGGCGCAACCTCATCGGCGCGCGCGTCGCCGTGATCGGCGGCGGCGGTATTTGCGAGGCGCTCCTCGCGTTGCTGGCCCCGTTCGGTTGCACGGTGACCGTGGTCCGCCGATCATCGAGACCGATCGCCGGCGCACGCGTCGTCGGTCCTGATGACACGCTCGACGCCGTTGGTCCCGCCGACATCGTCGTGCTCGCGTTGGCGTTGACCGACAGCACGCGAGGTTTGGTCGACGCCCGATTCCTCGCAACCATGCAGCCGCACGCCTGGCTCATCAACGTCGCGCGCGGCGGCCATGTCGTCACCGACGACCTCGTTGCCTCGTTGCAGGCCGGTTCCATTGGTGGCGCCGCGCTCGACGTGACTGATCCAGAGCCACTGCCCGACGGACATCCGTTGTGGTCGCTGCCGAATTGCATCATCACCCCGCACGTCGCCAACACCCCCGATATGGGTCTGCCGTTGATAGCAGCGCGCGTTCGCGACAACGTGGCGAGGTTCGTCAGCGGACGCCCACTGCTCGGCATCGTCGACCTCGCTGCGGGCTATTGAGGCCCGGACGCACGAAGCCGTTCTCGGTCAATGGCCATCGGCCCAATCGAGGCGATCGGTTTCGGCGGGCTGGCGGCCGATACGCAGAGGTGACAGCGGAGCGTCGGCCATCAAGAACCTCCACGACTCGCGCGCGAGGGGGCGCGCGACGGCACGCCAGCGGCCGAGGGGACCGCCGCGATCGGCTGACGCCTCACTCTCGGCCCACGTAGCCCAGTCGGGGTACGCCCACAGCAAGACCGCCTCGCGATCGTCGACGAGCGCTGTGCGGAACGCTCCGACCAACGAAGCGCCGGCCTCCCGATGCGCGTCGATGGCGTGCTCACCAACCAGATCGAGGAACGCTCCGCTTGAGCCGGGCGCCACTTGCACCATGTCGTGCGCGTACACCTCGCCGCGCACACCGTTGGCGAGCAGTTCGCCGATACCGGGCGAGTAGTCCGCGGCCAGCAAGATGCGATCGAAGCCGCCACGACGGAAGCCCTCGGCAGCTGCCCACCAGCCTTCCAGCGCCGGGTCTTGCATGCTCGGGTGGTTGCACTCGATGCGGAAGTTCTCAGCGACGTGCGCCCAGTCGCGGTACTCCCACAGGTTGATCACCTCCGGCCAGCGGCCGGTGCTGCCGACGGTGCCCCAAATCCCGAAGCACAGCTGCTCGCGATCGCGTTGGCCGATCGGTCCCCAGTTGGCGGTGATGTGCTGGAAATACTTCGTCCGGTTGTGACCGGTGATGTCGACGAACTCGTGGATATAGGCGCGTGGCTCCCCCATGCACCCATCATGGCGCCTGGCGAAAGCCCGCGCTGGGTGGGATCATTTGCGAAGGTGCGATAGCGTGACGGAAGTCTTCCGTCGCACCCTGGCGGAGGGCCGGCGAGCCAGGCCGGGAACCGGTTGCTTCGCTGTGAGTCCCGTGCCGGCGCACGCCGGCGCCAGTGAGAAATGAGCGAAGCAATGCCAACGGGTACCGTCAAGTTCTTCAATGGGGAGAAGGGCTACGGCTTCATCTCCCGCGAGGGCGGGAAGGACGTTTTCGTCCATTACTCCAACATCGTGGGCTCCGGCTACCGCACGCTCGAAGCCGACCAGAATGTCGAGTTCGAGGTGCAACCCGGGCGCAAGGGCGACGAAGCGGTGAACGTTCGGGTCATCTGACCGGTTCGAGCGCGCCGACAGGCGATAGCCGCTTCCGCCGGCCCGACGAGCAATCGGAGGCCAATGTGCACAAGCCGGGTCGATATCGATCGACTGCACTCTTGCGCGCCCCGGTCGAGTCGAGGGTTCGCGGCCCGCTGCCCGTGCGGCGAACCGCACGGGCAGCATTGCACCGCGGAGGGGCGGCATCGCGCCGAATCGGTACGTCCGCCAACGCAAGCCCACGTAGCAGACGACCAATTCGACCTCCCGATCTTGGCCGTCGACTCTTACCTTGCCCTTAAACAGCCTGGTCAAAGCGGTGCGAGTGCGCGCACACCTCGTGTCGCGCGGGCGCACGAGTCAGATGATCGATGAACGGCCGTCGACGATCACAAATCCGGGATGTTCTTCGGAATGAACTCGGGCCACGCCATCCCGTCGATATCGAGGATCTTGCCGCTGACCCAAGATGCGGCGGGCGACGTGAAATAGAGCACGGCCAACGCGATATCGGCCGGTTGACCGTTGCGGCGCATTGGCGTTCGTTCGACCATGATGCGCCGCGTCTCGGGGTCAAGTCGGGTCAAGAACTCTTGCAGCGACGGTGTCTCGATCGCTCCAGGCAGAACTGCGTTGACGCGGATCTTCGGTGCGAGGTCAGCGGCCATGAGCCGCGTCATGTGCACCAGCGCAGCCTTCGCCGTGCCGTAGCTCAGGGTCGCCCGCTTGGTCTCGATGCCCGTCACGGACGCGATGTTCACGACGGCTCCTCCGCCGCGAGAAAGCATGTGCGGTACCGCGAGGCGCGTGAGCTCGAAGGCCGACGACACGTTGAAACGAAACGCCCACTCGAGGTCCTCTTGGCGCGTCTCGAGGAACACTTTGGAATTCGATCCGCCAGCGTTGTTCACCACGACATCGACACCACCGAGCTCGGTGACCGTCGCGTCGACGAACTCAGCCAGGGAACCTGCATCCATCGCATCGCCGACGAACGCAAAGGATCGGCGGCCGCGCGCCCGAACGCCATCGGCAACCAAGGCAAGGTCGCTCGGCGTTCGCGCCAAGATCGCGACGTCGGCGCCCGCGTCGGCGAGGGCGTAGGCGATGCCCTCACCGATGCCCTTGCCGGCACCGGTCACGAGCGCGACCTTGCCATCGAGACGGAACAGATCGAGGGTTGCGTTGGTCACGGTGCATCTCCGGGTTCGTTGCGGTTCGAGAACAGTCCGACGCGCGCGCCGAGGGCACGCAGCTCGTGTTTGAGTACCTTGCCTGAGGCGTTCTGCGGAAGAGCATCAACGAAGATCGCTCGACGTGGCACCTTGTAGTTGGCGAGCCGCTCACGACACCAGTCGAGCAGCACCGTCTCGGTGAGTAAGGCGTCCGCGTTACCACCAAGGCGTCGAACGACAAACGCGCACCCGACCTCGCCGAGGCGCTCGTCCGGTTCGCCGATCACGGCAACCTGGGCGATCCCCGCGTGGCGAGTCATGACCGCCTCGATCTCCGCTGGATAAGCGTTGAAACCACCGACGATGAAGACATCTCCGAGTCGATCGGTGATGCGAAGGTTGCCCCGATCGTCGACCCAGCCGACGTCACCCGAATGGAACCACCCTTCAGCGTCGACTGCGGCTTGCGTTGCCGCATCGTCGTCGAGATAGCCGGCCATCACGTTGTAACCCCGAACCAATATCTCGCCGGTTGCGCCGCTGGGGGCTTCATCGCCATCGGGCGTCACGATGCGAACTTCTACGCTGTCGACGGCCCGACCCGAGCTCTCGGCGATGAGCGTCACCTCATCGCCCGGTCGACACATCGTGACCACACCGGTGGTCTCGGTGATGCCGTAGGCCGTGATGACCTCGCGAAAGCCGAGCTCGCTCATCATCTGTTCGACGAGCACTGGAGGAATCGACGCCGCGCCGGTGACCGCAAGGCGTAGCGATGTGAGATCGAACTCGACGCGACGCGGATGCGCCAACAGCGTTTGGTAGATCGTTGGTGGGCCCGGCAACACGGTGATCCGTTCACGCTGCACGGTCTCCATCACCGCAACCGGGTCGAACGTGGCCTGCGGGTACATCGTCGCGCCAGCGGTGAGACACGCGAGCACACCCGTCTTGTGACCGGACACGTGAAACAGCGGACTCACGATGCAATACCTGTCGCCGGCGACAAGGCCCACGTTGGTCACCCAGTCGCGGGTCGTGCCACACAACGCACGGTGCCGCAACATTGCGCCTTTCGGCCGCCCCGTCGTGCCCGACGTGAACTGCACATGGCTGATGTCGTCAGCGTCCACTGACGCGACGTGACGACGACTGCCAGCGACCGCGATGAGCGCAGCCCACGACAGTTCGTTCGTGCCGACATCACCGCTCAGGAGGACGGTGCGCTCGATGATCGAAAGATCGACACCGCTCTCCAGAAGCATCTCGGGATAGTCCGCACCGAGAAACCCCCGTGTCGTAAACAGCAGGCGACAGCGAGCCCGACGCAAAAGCTCAGCCGCCTCCTCGCCCTTTGCTCGAGTGTTGACGGGCACGAGCACCGCGCCGGCGCAGGCCGCGCCGAGCGCTGCGACGACCCACTCGCTGCTGTTGGGGGCCCAGATGCCCACGCGATCGCCCGGCCGCACGCCGTACTCGGCAAGCGCCGCAGAAACACACAGGCTTGCATCGGCGAGCGCGGCAAAGTCGCACCGTGTGGCGCCATCGACGAGCGCGAGGTTCGAGCCGAACTCGCGGGCGGCCGCCAACAAGAGAGCGGGCACGGTCTGTGGCTGGTCACCGATCATCACGACTTCGTAGCAGACGGTGCCGCCGCAGGGGCGACCAGGCGATGTGGGACTCCTCGAACAAGACCAACAGAGTCGCAGGACCATCACGTGGCGGCTCCTACACTCCGAACGAACGACGAACCGAGGCATCGTGGCCGGCTATTCGCAGAGCAAAGACGAGCATGTCGCACGGCTGCGACGCATCGAGGGTCAGGTACGAGGCATCCAGCGCATGGTGGAATGCGACACGTACTGCATCGACGTGATCACGCAGGTGGCAGCCGTTTCGAAAGCCCTCCAACGTGTGGCGCTCGGTCTCGTGCACGAGCATCTCGCCCACTGCGTGTCGGACGCAATGCGCGACGATCCGGTAGCCGGCGCCGACAAGATCAACGAGGCAACAGCCGCCATCGAACGGCTCCTGCGCGCTTAAGCCGCCGAGCGATTGCGGGTCAACGAAATCGAGTGAGGCGCAGGCTGTTCGACACCACGAACACGCTTGACAGCACCATCGCGCCGCCGGCGATCATTGGGTTGAGCAGACCAGCGACCGCAAGCGGAATCGCAGCCGCGTTGTACGCGAACGCCCAGAAGAGATTGGCCTTGATGATGCGCAACGTGCGGCGCGACAAGCGAATCGCATCGGCGGCAGTGAGCAGATCGCCACGGATCAGCGTGAGGTCGGATGCCTCGATCGCAACGTCGCTCCCGGTACCCATGGCGATTCCCAAATCGGCCTGGGCAAGCGCTGCGGCATCGTTGACCCCGTCGCCGATCATCGCAACCACGTGGCCTTCGCGCTGAAGCTGCGCGACCGCGGCAACTTTCTCGGCAGGCAACACTTCGGCGATGACGCGATCGATGCCGACAGCAGCGCCCACGGCTCGTGCGGTTGCAGCCATATCTCCGGTGAGCAAGATGGGCGTGAGCCCGAGCTCGCGCAGCTGCATCACCGCCTCACGACTGGTGGCCTTGATCGCGTCCGCCACCTCAAACAGCCCGGCAACGACACCGTCAACGGTGACGACAACGGTGGACGCGCCGCGCGCAGTGGCGCTATCGCGAGCTGGCGTCAGCGATCCGGCGTCAACCCCGCGTTCGACGCGGACGTGGCGGCCATCGACGATGGCTTCGACGCCGACACCGGCCGTAGCGCGAAAGTCCAGGACATGGTGTTGCGTCGCGCCGATGCGGTCGGTGTAGGCGGTGATCGCCCGCCCGATCGGATGCTCGGAGCGCATCTCGACTGCACCAGCAAGAGCACGCACCGCCGCGGGATCGAATCCTTCGGCCACGACCAGATCGACCACCGTCATGACCCCAGTGGTGATCGTGCCCGTCTTGTCGAGGACGACGGTGTCAACACGCCGCGTCGATTCCAAGATCTCGGGGCCCTTGATCACGATGCCAAGCTGCGCGCCGCGACCTGTGCCAACCAAGAGCGCTGTCGGTGTGGCCAGACCCAACGCACACGGGCACGCAATGATCAGCACCGCGACCGCCGCGGCAAACGCCTCGGCCGTCGATGCCCCGGCGACCAACCAGCCGGTCAAGGTGCCAACAGCGATCAGCACGACGGTCGGCACGAACACCAGCGCAATACGATCGGCCAAACGCTGAACGGGCGCCTTGCCGGATTGCGCTGCAGTGACCAACCGCGCTATTTGCGCCAGCGCCGTGTCCTCGCCGACACGCGTGGCCCGCACACGAAGATGCCCACCCACGTTGATCGTGGCACCCGTGACGCTGTCGCCGGGAGAGACCTCGACCGGCACGGACTCGCCCGTGATGAGCGAGGCGTCGATGGCCGAATGCCCATCGACGACCTCGCCGTCGGTGGCCACCTTCTCGCCCGGCCGAACCGCGAACACCATGCCGACGCGGAGCTCGCCGATCGGGATCGTACGTTCGCCTCCGAGCTGGTCGCCGGCGTCGTCGATAACGTGCACTTCGGCCGCGCCGAGCGCGAGCAGTGACCGCAACGCCGCGCCCGCGCGCCGCTTTGCTCGTGCTTCGAACACGCGACCCGCCAACAGAAAAACCGTGACCGCGGACGACGCTTCGAGATAGATGTCACCAGCATGCGCGTCCCGCGCGAGGTGCCATCCGCCGCGCATCTTCATGCCCGTCATACCGGCGTCGCCGACGAACAACGCGTAGAGCGACCATCCGAACGCGGCAAGCACACCCACCGAGATGAGCGTGTCCATCGTTGCCGCGCGGTGAAGCACGTTCTTCGCCGCCGTGCGATGAAACGGCCACGCCCCCCATGTGGCTACCGGCGCTGCGAGGGTAAGCGACAGCCACTGCCAGTTGCGAAACTGCGCTGCGGGGATCATCGCCATGATCACCACGGGTATGGACAACAGCGTCGAGACCGCGAGCCGCTGTTGCAATGCGGCCAGCCGAGTTGAGGCCGCGTCGGGCAGGACCGGCGCGGCGGCTGACGCGTCGGGAATCGGTACCGGGAGCACGGCCTCGTAGCCGAGATCGCGCACCGTCTTGATGACGGCCGCGACGTCGGTAGTGCCCTCTGCGAGAACTACTTGGGCATGCTCGGTGGCGTAGTTGACGCTTGCCTGTATGCCATCGAGTTGGTTCAGCTCCTTCTGTATACGCGCGGCGCACGCAGCGCAGCTCATGCCAACAATGGCCAAGTCGATCGAGGTGCCGTGCCTCATAGTAGGAACCTACCCCCAGGGGGTATTTGAGACAACCTGCGTTCGCGCAGAACGTCAGTACCAGTGCGGCCAATGCGCGAGGGCACTCGGCTGCTGCGCCCAAGCCGGTTCGCAGCAGAGCCGATCGAGCGCGGCGGCAAGCACGCGCCGGGTGTCCGCCGGTTCGATGATGTCGTCGAGGTTCATCACCGCAGCGATCTCGCGGGGGTCGAAGTCGGCACCCAACTCCTGCGCCCGCCGATAGAGCTCTTCGCGGCGAGCATCGCCGTCAAGCGATTCGAGCTCGGTGCCGTACAGCACGCTCGCGCCGACCACGGGATCCATGAAGCCGATCTCGGCGCCGGGCCACGCGACCAACAAATCGCTTCCCATGCCGGGGCCAGCCATGGAAAAGAACGCCAGCCCAAAAGCCTTGCGAAGCACGACCGACAGGCGAGGCACCCGCATCAGACACAACGCTTCGAGGAACAACATCGAACGGGCGATCAGCCGCTCGTGCTCAACCTTCGTGCCGACAAGGAAACCAGGCGTGTCCTGCAGAAAGAGCACAGGGAGACCGAATGCATCGCACAGGCACAGCAGCCGCGTGGCCTTCGCACACGCATCAGGTGTCAGCGAGCCGACAAGATATGCGGGCTGGTTGGCCACGATGCCGATCGCCCGCCCATCGAACCGCGCGAGTGCCGTGACGACACTGGCGCCGAACCTCGGCTTCAGCTCGAAATAGTCCCCGTCGTCAACCAATCGCTCGATGACCGCTCGCACGTCGTACGTCTGCGTGCGCTTGCCCGGCACGCAATCGGCCATCGCCGGATCGGCTGCGCGATCTGCACGACTGTCCGTACGCGATGGCTCGACACCAGAGCGCGAAGGCAGATACGACAGAAAGGAACGGATCGCGTCACACGCTTCGTCATCGGTCTCGGCAACCTGATCGATCTGACCCGTGACGCGGTCGTGCACATCGACACCGCCGAGCTCCTCGATCGTGACCCGTTCGCCTGTAGCGACTTCGATGACTCTCGGCGAGGTGACCGCGAGCGTGCTGCCGCGCACCTGCACGACGAAGTCGGCGAGTCCCGCGACGAAGCTCGATCCGCCGTACGAGTCGCCGACGATGGCCGCAACCACGGGAACCTCGCGCCCGCGTCGGGCGAGCCAAGGGAATACCGGCTCGCTCGAATAGCCGACGGCGGTAAGTGAGTCAGGCAGCCGTGCACCGCCCGTCTGGCCGAAGTAGACGAACGGGTTGCCGCCGCGAGCGGCCTGCTCGTAGATGCGTTGGAGCTTGCGCGCCCCGACAAGCGAACTCGTTGCACGTTTGACCGTGACGTCGTCGGCGATGACCGACACCGGGCGACCGTCGACCGTGGCATGGCCGCCGATCTTGCCGTCACCCGGCGTTGCCGCGCGATCCTCGGCCCGTTCGGATCGAGCGAACAGCCCGACCTCGAAGAACGTGCCCTCATCCACGAACGCCTCGATGTGTTCGCGGGCGGTGCGGCGCCCACTGCCACGCAAGCGCGCCACCCTCTCAGCACCGCCCATTTCGGCGACCACGGCACGACGCTCAGCGGCAATCGACGCTCGTTGATCGGACCCAGGTTCATCGGTCGGGGGCTCGTCCGACACGCTCGGTTGCGACTTGCCTTGATTCGACCTGCCCTGCTGCGTCATTGGCCTTGGGCCTCGCGATCCCATGTGGTCGCCGTGATGCCAGCGCTTCGCAACTCCATCTTTTTCACGCGCAGCGACGTCTCGTTGCGTGGCAAGTCGTCCACGACATCGACGTAGCGCGGGACCATGAAGCGCGGCATCCGTGCGTCGAGCCACGCAACAAGTGCGGACGGGTCAAACGTGCTCCGATCCTTCGCGACGACGATCACCATGACTTCATCCTCGCCGTACTGGGCGGGCACACCAATTGCCGAACAGTCGACCACGTCGGGATGTTCAAGCACGGCGTTCTCGACCTCGAAGCTCGAGATGTTCTCACCGCGACGCCGTATTGCGTCTTTCATGCGATCGACGAAGAAGTAGTTGCCTTGATCGTCTCGCTTGAACGCGTCGCCAGTGTGAAACCAACCGTTGCGCCAGGCCTCGGCAGTCTTGTCGGCCATGTTGTAGTAGCCGGCGTTCAACGCCCACGGGACCTCACTGCGCACGATCATCTCACCGACCTGATCCACCGCGACCTCGACATCGAACTCGTCGACGAGGCGCACTTCGGTCCACGGATAGTCGCTGCGCTCGCGCCCGCACGTCTGCCAGGGCCCGTGATCGAAGGAGGTGTTGACCGGCGCGCCGATCTCGGTCATGCCGTAGCACGTCGCGGTACGAACGCCGAAACGCTCCTCGAAGTCGTCGATCTCGGGGATCATCGGACCGAGCAGAATCGAACGCAGCGGATTGTCGGCATCGCCCGGCGTGCGCGGCTGCGCGTGCAAAAGCGCAGTCATCGGCCCGACAACACACGCGGCGCGGCAATCGAATCGCCTCACGTCGTCGAGAAAGTTCGACGCGCTGAACTTGTCGCGCAACACGAGGCGACCGCCTCGCACGAAACAACTGATGTTCACCGACTTCCCCGCGATGTGAAACGGTTGGAACGCGCTGTACAAACCCTCACCGGGGCAGAGCGTTTCGGGCGGCACCCACGACCACATCTGATAGGCGCATGCCCAGGGCACCATCACGCCCTTCGACGGGCCGGTGGTCCCGGAGGTGTAGATGATCGCCGCAATGTCGCTCGAACGAGGTCCGGCGAATGCGCGGGGCTCATGTCCCGCGAGGAACTCGTCGCGCGACAGGTACAGGGTCGGCGCGTCGCCCCCCACGACGACCACTTTGGCCAGCAGTGGCAGCTCGTCGAGCAAGGGGATGAGCCGATCGATGAACTCGGCGCCGATCACGATCATCGTCACATCGGCTTGCGCGAGGGCATAGCGCAACATGTGCCCGGTGTAGGCCGTGTTCAACGGCACTTCCACTGCGCGCACCCAACCGAGCGCCAGCCAAGCATCGAGCGCGTCGAAGCCGTTTGCCAGCATCGTCGCCACGTGCGTGCCACTCTCGACGCCGCACGCGGCGAACGCGCTGGCCCACCGTTGCGACTCGGCCAGCATTTCGCCATAGGTACGCGAGCCACCCTCGATGCGTTCGACGGCGATTGCGTCCGGGCGTTCGCCCGCCCATCGGGCCACGGCGTGCGGTGCGAGGTACAGGTCGTCGAGCATGAGATGCAGTCTCGTGCAGCGGATCACCGCGGGCGACCCGCTACAGTGCCGCTGACGTATGTGGAAAAGACGTGAAAGTTCTCCACAACACCGAGAAGGTCACGCGCCGGACGGCGGTCGTGCGCGCTTGTCTCGTTACAGTTTCATTGCAACGCAGCGATCGGCCGCCGCGCGACGCTTCACCTATCGGCGCGAGTCCTTCGACACTGCGCCCGATGACCTTCTGGCCACCTACTCCGGACCCGACAACGAGCCCACGCTCCCACGACGTGGCGCCCGCAGCGTGGGCGGCGCCAGCGTCTTCCTCACCGCCCTTGCGGCGTTGGCCCTTGTCGTGTCCAACGGAGGTGCCGGGGTCGCCCGAGACATCAACAGCGGCGATCGAGCACTTCCTGGCGAACATGCCCCCGGCCTCGAGCTCGGCGAGGGCAAGACTGTTGGTGGTCTCACCAGCGGCCGCAAGGTGATCGGCGGCCCGGTCGCAAAGTCTACGAAGGCTTTGGAAACCGTACGAGCGTTGGCGGGCCCGGCCGACCTGCTGACGAGTCACGGTGGCATTGCGCTCGCCGGGACACCCACGGCCGGCACGCCCGCCGGAGCCACCGTGGGCACGCCAACCGCAGTGGCTGCGCCGACCACGTCCATTGCACGAGGCGACCCAACGACGACCGCGCGAACCAGTGCTCCGGCGACGACCACGACCACGACCACGCGCAATGTCACGCCGTCCCCGACCGGCTGGACGCCCACCGGTCCCGTCTACTGGCTCGCCACCGACGGCAACGACAACGCGAACGGCTCGGAGGGCGCGCCCTGGCGAAGTTTCGCGACCGCGCTGTCGCGTCTGCGCCCGGGTGACAACTTGCTCGTCAAAGCAGGCACCTATGGCACCACGTCGAGTGGTCCGACGATTGACGCAGAGAACATCAACGGCACACCAGGCGCTCTTATCACGGTTGCCGCGGCGCCCGGCCAACGCGTGAGCCTGCTCGGTGGCGGCTATCAAGTCGTGCGTGTTGGCGGCAGCTCATACGTCGATCTGCGAGGCTTCGATGTGTCTGGCAGCGGCCAAACCGACCACGCGACCACATCGGGTATCGAAGCCAACAACGCGCACCACATACGCTTCATCGCCAACACGGTGCACGACCTCGGTGGCGGTGGCGTCGGCGCAATCGGCTCGAACCACATCACCATCGACGGCAATCGCGTCTACAACACCTCGATGTGGAACCCGAACCAGGCGTCGGCGATCGCAACGTTTGAGTCCGCGAACATTGGCGGCGGCAACGAGAGCGACGGCTACAGCTTCCACATTCGCAACAACATCGCCTACAACAACAAGAACCTCGTCGGAGCCATCACCGACGGCAACTGCATCATCATCGATTCGAACCGCCACACCGGCTACACCGGTACGTCGTACATCGACAACAACCTCTGCTACGGCAACGGCGGTCGTGGTGTGCACGTGTTCATTTCTGACAACGTCGTCGCCGTGAACAACACGCTGATCGGTGACGTCACCAGCGCGGCACTCAGCGAGGCTGGGGAATTATCCGCGATCCAGGCGAGCAACGTTACGTTCATCAACAACCTGGCTTCGCCAACTCGATCGGGCTATGGCGCCCGCGAATATTCTGCGAGCGCGATCGCGTATGTACACAACCTCTTCGTGGGCGCAATGCCTGACCGTCACGGCAGCGCGGATCTTGCCGTGGCGGACGCGCAACTCGGGCCTGACTCCGTGCCGCTTGCGGGTAGCCCGGCTATTGACGCGGGCGTCGACGACCGAGCGCCGACTACCGATCGTCGCGGTCGAACGCGAGTCGGCGCGCCCGACATCGGTTGCTACGAAGCGTGACGAGACGTTCAATCGAACGCGAAAACCCGTACAAACGTTGACCATCCCTGATTCTTGCGGCGTCATCCACCAAGCTGTCGGCGCTTCTCCGGCACCTACCGCATGAACAGAAGAGGTCAATCCATGAATCGTCGCGAGCTCGTCAAGGCACTCGCCGAGAACATTGGGCACGATGTGAAGAACGTCGAAGCCGTCATCCGCGGCTTCGAGGACGTCGTCGCCGCGAAGATCAGCAAAGGCGAGGCCGTCGTCCTGTCGGGCTTCGCCAAGTTTGCACGCGTCGACCGCAAGGCCCGCATGGCACGCAACCCGCAGACCGGTGCACCGGTCAAGGTCGCGGCGTCACGCAAGGTCCGCGTCACCGCGTTAAAGGGTTTGAAGGATGTCGTCGCTGGAAAGGCCCCTGCGCCAAAGCTCGTCGCGGCCAAGCCGTTGCCCACGACAAAGGCTGCTCCGGCAAAGAAGACTGCCCCCGCCGTAAAGAAGGCCTCTCCGGCAAAGAAGGCTGCCCCCGCCGTAAAGAAGGCTGCTCCGGCCGCCAAGAAGGCTCCGGCCGCCAAGAAGGCCCCGGCCGCCAAGAAGACGGCTCCGGTGACGAAGGCTGCCAAGAAGCGCTGACATCGGCACGCGATGATGGATGGTTGAGCGCGCGCCTCGGCGCACGCTCAACCCTTTCTCAGGACCCACTCGGAGCCATCCATGCGAGCGCGTAGCCACCCCACGCGGTTTGCCGTCGTCATCCTGTTCGCCGGCATGGCAATCGTTGCTGCGATGGTTGTGGCTATTCGCCACGGTGGCGGCAGCAACGGTGGCTCTTCCCCGGCCCCGACCGGTGGCACCCCGATTGCGGATGCCTGCATCGTGCGGTTGCACGGCAAGGGTGGCGCATCGGCTCCCTCGACGGTAGTGAACGGTGTCTCCGTGATGAGTCCGAGCGGCAACGCTGCCGGGTGGGGTGGCCGACAATGGCTCTATTTCCCCGAAGACGACTATCAGGCCGCGCGGTCGGTGGTCGCCGACGCAGTCGCTGCTCCGACCTGCGCTCGCGTGGTGATCGATGGGTTCTCCAACGGCGCGGCCTTCGCGGCGAAGCTCTATTGCAAAGGCGAGACCTTCGATGGTCGGGTCGTGGGCTTTCTCGTCGATGACCCCGTGACCGATCACGCCGTAGATGGCTGCGCGCCGGCCGCAGGCGTGAAGATCGCGCTCTATTGGACAGGTGCACTCGAGGGCCAGGCCGTTGCCGGCTGGTCATGCGCGAGCGCCGACTGGACCTGCGAAGGCGGTTCAACGGTTGGCATCGCCGCATACGCGAAAGCGCTTGGGACGCCCGCGCAGCCCAGCCCGAATCATCAGCACGCCGCCTACCTCGCTGCCCCCGAGCAATGGAGTTGGTTCACGGAGTAGCGCAGCGCCTCACATCTTCCCCGCCCATGCCGATGCATGTGATGCAGGGCAGAGTCGAGGAGGCCGTGACCGATGCGACCCAGGGCGCGCCACTGGTTCGGACCAACATCTGGGAAACGCCGGCGCGGCTACACGCTTGTGCCAGCAGCGTTCACGGTCACGGCGATGGTGATCGTCGCCGCCTTGGCTTCCGACGAACAATCGCTGGGGCCAACCGTCGCAGCAGCGGAGAGTCCCGTTGCCCAGGGCATCCAAGCCGCACGTGTGGCCGAAACCATCGCGATCCCCCCTTCATCGACAGCACCACCGACCGCGTCATCACCGACGATCGAAGCGGTACCAGGCCGGACGACGCCGATCGCCAATGAAATGCGACGCGTCGTTTCCACGACAGTCGCCGCCTCGCCGCCGACGGAAAGCGCGGCGCCTCGTCAGGATGACATCTCGACGTCACCTCCGCCGACATCGACATCGAGCACCGCGATCGCCGCGCCGCCGACCACCATTGTCAGGCCGAAGAACTGTGTCGTGCGATTGCACGGCAAGGGGGCCTCGGGCACCCCCA
The DNA here is from genome assembly GCA_043738925.1 of Actinomycetota bacterium. GTDB lineage: Bacteria > Actinomycetota > Acidimicrobiia > Acidimicrobiales > WLNW01 > WLNW01. The sequence goes on along the minus strand of JAYUFA010000549.1, from coordinate 5,942 downwards.
CGACATCCGCGAATGGTGTCACGTATCTGTCTCCCACCGGCAACGCTGCGGGCTGGGGCGGACGGCAATGGTTGTACTACCCGTCGGCGTCGTTCGCGGCGGCGCGAACCATTGTCGCGAACGCACTCGATGACGAGGGCTGCACACGCGTCATCATCGACGGCTTCTCCAACGGCGCCGCGTTCGCGGGAAAGCTCTACTGCAGCTCCGAGACCTTCGGCGGGCGACTCGTGCGAGTGATCATCGACGACCCGGTGACCGATCACGCCGTGGAAAAATGTGCCGGAGCGTCCGGCGTAACCGTCACCCTCTACTGGACCGGGGCGCTCGAAGGGCAGGCCGTCGCCGGGTGGAACTGCGCGCTTTCCGACTGGACTTGCGAGGGCGGTTCGACGATCGGTATTGCGGCGTATACAAACGCGTTGTCAACGGTGCTGAAGCCAAGCCCGGCGGGGGGGCACAGTCCGTACACGAACCCGCCCGAGTTGACGCAGTTCTGACCCCTGTCGGACTCCGGATCGCCCCTACAAGAGGGTCAACCCGAGCATTCGGATCGCGTTGCCGCGCAGCAACTTGTAGACGATGTCGTCGCTCACGCCGGCCAACATGTCGGTGGCCACTTGCTTGGTATGGGGCCATGTCGTGTCGGTGTGCGGATAGTCGGTCTCGAAGGTGATGTTGTCAGGGCCGACACGCTCGATCATCGCGACACCGATATCGTCGCGGAAGAAACACGCGTACACGTTGCGAAAGAAGTAGGTCGAGGGTGGCTCGGGCAAGGCGTCGGCAACACCATTCCAGCCGCGGTGCTCACGCCATACGTCGTCGGCGCGTTGCAACACGAACGGTATCCACCCCATCTGCCCTTCGGAGTACGCCACCTTCAGGTTTGGGAAACGCACGAACACGCCCGAGAACAGGTAGTCCGAGAGCGATATCAGCGAGTAGTTGAAGCTCAACGTGATCTGCACTGCCGCGGGCGCGTCCGCCGACGTGTTGGTTGTTGTGGACGATGAGCCGATGTGCATGTTGACGACCGTGTCGGTCGCCTCACACACCGCGAAGAAGGGGTCCCAATAACCTGAGTGGATCGAGGGCAGCCCAAGCTTGGCCGGGCACTCGCTGAAACACACGGCACGAACGCCGCGGGCCGCGTTTCGTTGCACCTCGGCGGCCGCGGCCATGACATCCCACAGCGGCACGATGGTCAGCGGTATGAGCCGACCACGGGAGTCGCCGCACCACTCGTCGACCATCCAGTCGTTGTAGGCACGAACGCATGCCAGCGCGAGATCCTTGTCCTTCGCTTCGGCGAAGGTCTGGCCGCAAAAGCGCGGGAAGGTCGGAAAGCACAGCGATGCCTCGACCCAGTTCGTGTCCATGTCGACGAGACGTGCCGCGGGGTCCCAGCAACCGCGGCGCATCGTGTCATAGGTGATCGGCGCGAGAGTCATCTCCTCACGCGGGAATCCAGCGGCCGCAATGTTGCGGCGCAACGGGACCACGAGATCTTCGTAGAACCACACGTCACCCGGCGTGCCGTCCTCGGTGAAACGGGTGACGTACGAGGCGCCTCCCTCGAAATCGACACGCAGCCGACGCGTTTCACAACGCGGGCCCGCGGCCCGGTGCTTCGCAGGGAGCCAGGTCGAGAACAGATGCGCCGGCTCGACCACGTGATCGTCCACGCTGATGATCCGGGGAATCTCGCGCGTCGTCATACGCGGCTCGCGTCGTGTGCCGCCGCTTCGGGGCGCGGAGCCATGGTGCTCGCGGCATCTGCGTCGCGTACGAGAAGCGAGACCGCGGTGCCGATGAAGTAGAGAATCGATACCCACAGGAACGCTCGGTGGTATGCGGCGAGCTGCACCTGTTGCAGAGCGCGGCCGTCGAGTCCCGCGGCGAGTGCAACGGTGGTTCTGGCCTTGAGGGTCGTGAACAAGATGGCACCGAGCACCGCGACACCAAGGGCCGACGACACCTGGCGTTGCGTTGAATAGAGCGACGAACCGCGACCCGTATCACTCGGGCTGATGCGAGCGAAAGAAGACGCCTGCAACGGGATGAACAACAGCGGTAGGCACATACCTCGACAGAACATCAGCAGGCGGATGAGCCACAAGTTCGTGTCGAGGGTCATCGCTACGAACGCCAGGTTGAGCGCGCCCGACAGTGCAAGCCCTGCCGCGATCATGCGCCGCGGGCCGACGCGCATGTACAACTTGCCGACCGAACGCGACACCGCGATAAAGCCCAACGCCTGGGTGAACGTGGTCAGGCCTGATGTCTGCGGCGACAAACCGCGGAGCCGCTGCAAGTACAGCGGCAACACGAACATGCTGCCGACAAAGGCACCCATACCGAACAACGCCACCACGTTACCGACGCGGAACATGCGGTCGCGAAACAAACGAAACGCGAGCATGGGCGCCGGATGCCAGGTCTCGTAGGCCACAAGAATGCCGAGCAGCGCGATGCCGGCCAGCGCCGGGCCGAGCGAGAGGACCGCGAACCATCCGTGTGTCGGAACTTCGGCCAAGCCGAACAACAGCGAGCCGAACGCCAGGCCCGACAAGACGAACCCGCCGCCATCGAATTTGCCGGCCGTAGGCTCGCGATGCTCACGCAAGTGCTTCGCGCTGAACACGAACGCTCCGAGCCCGAACGGAATGTTGATCAGGAAGATCCATCGCCACGACGCGTGCGTGGTGATCACGCCGCCAAGCACCGGCCCGAGCGCCGGGCCGAGAACGCTCGGGATCGATAAGACCGCCGACGCCCGGGCGCGTTCACCAGGCGGGAACGCGCGGTACAACATCGATTGGCCGACTGGCACCAACATGCCGCCGCCAACGCCTTGCGCAATACGAAACGCAATGAGCTGCCCCATCGATTGCGAAAGCCCGCACATCGTGGAGCCGAGCGTGAAGACCGCGAGCGCTACGAGAAAGATCCGCTTCGTGCCGACGCGGTCGCCCAGCCAGCCCGACGCAGGTATCCACACTGCAAGGCTCAACAGATATGCGGTGACCACCCACTCAAGACCGGTATCACTCGAGTGGAAACGGTGTCCGATAGTCGGCAACGCCACGTTGACGATGGTGACGTCGAGGACGTCCATAAACACACCGACGACGAACGCGACCGCGACAACTCTCTTGTAGTCCCACGTGGCCGGCGAACGCATCACGGCGACCATAACGCAGCACGTTCCCTCAGTGCCGCACCGACGTCCTCACGACGACAGGTTCAGCGGATAGGTGAAGCGTCGAGGGCGACTGGGCGTCGCGCGGCAAGCATGCGATCGACCTGAACGCGAACAGCGGGCATGGCGGCGCCAACGACCTGCGGGTCGACGCGGTCAGCAACCGCCCCGGCGCCCGCGTGGCGCAACATCGGGCCGAGCCGCGTGGCGATTGCGCGCAGCGACCACTCGATCACCGGTCCATCGGCAACGACGTCGAAATCGACGACCACATTCGTCGGCGTAGCAGGGTCGAGGTAGTGATAGTGCGGCGCGTCGTCGAAGCAATCGAATCGTAGGTATTCGAGACCATCATCCGCTCCGAAGACGTGCAGGCTGAGCCCATCCTCATCGACGACCGCGCCCATACCCGCCGGTGCAACGTTGTCGAACTTCGCGCGCGCATCGGGACCATAGAACGCAAGGACGACCGCCTCGTCGAGAAGCCGGTACTCGATACCGATCGTGACCGCGCCCGCCGGCACCATCGCCGTGTGTTCGGGCATGGCGGGCACAGGCAACGTTCGATAGGTGATCGGCACGACATCAGTATGACGCACGCGCACTACCATGCCGCCGCCGGGCAAGGGGCGCGGCAAGAGAGGCGCGAGACATGCCACAGAACGTCCAACCGTTCGAGTTCACGGACGACGCGTTGCGGCTCCGCCAGTTCATCTTCGAGTATTGGTGCGGCCGAGGCGTCCCCCCGAACCTGCGCAACATCCACGAAGGCATCGGCCTGACGCGGCGCCAAACGTCGCAAGCACTCAAGCAGCTCCAGCTCGGGATCATCGTCGTCGTCAACCAGGACTCGCAGAACTGCGACATTCTCAAAGCACCGCCGTTCTCCGCGTTCCCGAGCCAGGTCGAGTTGTACATCGACGACAAGTTCCACAGCTACATCGGTTGCGCCAGCGAGGCGATGGCTGTGTCGAACATGCCACCGTTCAAGGGCAAGGAGTGCCGCCTCGAAGCATTTTGCGCGTGTTGCCTCGCGCCGATCACCCTCATCGACAAGGATTTCACCCTCCTCAGCTGCGACCCGGGCGGCGTCTTGTGGCACGTCAACAAGAGCCCGTGGGACTGGGGAAACGTTGACATGGGCAGCATGTGCGACGCCATGAACTTCGTACTGAACGCGGAGCACGCCGAAAACTATGAGCGTCAAACCGGCACGCGGGGCGTGTGGTGCCCCGTCGAAGCCGGCAAGGAATTCGTGCGCTACACCGCCGAGATCCGCATGTGGGATTACCACTGGCCGCCCGGAATGATGGATCCCACGCTCATCATCGAGCGCTTCCGCGGCCTCGGCTGCGACGTCAGCGCATGGGGCAGCTGAGAATCAACACCAGGACTCGCGTGCATAGGCGCATCCTCCAAACCAGAGGTTCGCCTCAGGCGTCGGGCGGCGTCACCGTTCGTTCGTAGGCAACGAAGTTGACTTGCGCACGGGTGCGGAAGCCGAGTTGCTCATAGACGGGGATCGCAGTCACGTTCGTGGTGACGACGTGCAGAAATGGGGTGTCGCCACGTTCGAGCGAACGAGTCGATACGCCGTGCACGACCAACGACGCGAGCCCGCGTCGGCGATGCGCGTCATGCGTGCTGACCGCCGATACCTCGACAAAGCCCGGTGGCCGCAACCGCTCTCCGGCCATCGCGATCAACTCATCACCCTCGCGCACGCCGAGGTAGGTGCCGAGTTCGATTGTGCGAGCGAGGAACGGTCCGGGCCGCGCGTGTTCGATCAATGCGAGCATGTCCGCCACATCGGCTGGGCCCAACTCGATCACCTCGACGTCGATGCCACGCTCGCGTCGATTGCGGTCGATGGCTGCATGCGCGACCCGTTCGAGTGCGACGAAATCTTCGAGCACCATTTGGAGCGCGGTGCCACGGCCGACCTCGGAGAAGCCGGGCGGCGGCGAGACATCGAGGCCAACCAGCACGCCTCGCTCCCCTTCGCTCACCAGAGCCGCCAGATCGTGCGCCGCGTCAACCGCATCACTCGCCGGATCGATCGCGCTGAAGAACGAGTGATCCTGCGAAACCCTGCGCGCCGCGCCCGAGCCGACGGCAAACGAGGCGAGCGGGCCGATCAAGGCGTGCCATGCAGGGTCATCGAGGACGTGACGCATCACGTCTATTGTCTCGCGTCGTGGTCGCCGTGAGACACCGGAAGATGGTCGCGCGCACCGCGCGGGTGCTCGCGGCGATCGGCATTGGCCTGGTGATGTCTTTCGTGTGGTGGGCGGTGGCGCCGAACGGCCGTCAGGGCGGAAATGAAGCGGCCAACCTTGACGCAGCGGCAGTCGCCGCGACCAGCACCGCGGTACCGGTATCCACGACCACCGTTGCGCCGGCTCCGACGACGACGGCCACGCCACCGTTCGTTGGTTGGGTCGATCCGACATCGGTCGGCTCGGCGTTTCCGAGGTCGACCGTGAACGGCCTCATCACCTTCCGTGGCAACCCGACGCGCAGCTACTACGGCACCGGGCCGATACCAACCAAGCCACATATTCTGTGGAGTTACCCAAAGGGCAACGGCGGTATGTGCGGCACGTCGAGCGACACCGACGGCGTACAGACATGGTGCGGCACCGGTTGGAATGGCCAGCCCTCGGTGTGGGACTACGCGGGCAAAACCTGGGTCGCGTTCGGCGCCTACGACTATGGCGTGCACTTTCTCAACTCG
>JAYUFA010000548.1:0-8341 GCA_043738925.1 Actinomycetota bacterium | reverse complement strand
TGTGCACGACCGTGTCGAAGTACTCGCCCTCGTTGGCGCGGTAGGGGTGGGCGCCACGCTGGTTGTCGGCGTTGTGGCGAGCAGCAACGCGGGCGGCGGGCTCGTGCTCGTCGGTCTCGCCGTCGTGGCGGTCGGCGCGTATCGCGCCTTGGCTCGCCGTTACACCGGCCGGTTCGGCTCCTTGTAGTCGCGCTGGGCCTCGAGAATGAGTTCGTGGGCGCGAGCGCGATCGCCCCACTCACTGGTCTCGGTGGATTTGCCTGGTTCGAGCGCCTTGTACACCTCGAAGAAGTGATCGATCTCCGAGCGCAGCAACGCCGGCAAATCGTCGAGATCCTGCACGTGGTCCCACCGCGGATCGCCGTAGGGAACGGCCATGATCTTCGCGTCGGGCCCGGCTTCGTCACGCATCTCCATCACACCGACCGGGCGCGCCCATACATGGACGCCAGGAAACATCGGTTCGTCCATGAGGACGAGCACGTCGATCGGGTCGCCGTCGCCCGCGAGTGTCCTCGGGATGAAGCCGTAGTTCGCTGGATAGCGCGTGGCGGTGAACAGCATGCGGTCGAGCCAGACGTGGCCGGTGTCGTCGTCGATCTCGTACTTGTTTCGCGAGTCGCGAGGGATCTCGATGACGACTTCGACACGATGCGGATATTCGGGGCCGGGCTTGTGGCCGATGGAGCTCATGATGCTTCCTCGTTCGGGTCGGGCGTATGCGAAGCGGTTCGATGCTCGTGACGGCGGGCGGTGCGCAGCGACGTGATCACCGTGATGGCGAGAACGATCGCGATGAACGCTAGTGACAGTGTTGTGGAGATGACGTACGTATGTGCGAGCAGCAGCTTGATGCCGACGAACGCCAAGATCACGCCAAGCCCGATGTTCAGGTGCACGAGCTTCTCACTCGCCCCGATCAACAAGAAGTAGATCGACCGCAATCCCATGATTGCGAACGCGTTCGACGTGAACACGATGAACTGGCTGCGGCTCACGGCCAGCACCGCGGGCACCGAATCAACTGCGAAGAGCACGTCGGTGAGCTCGACCATGATGAGCACGAGGAACAGCGGTGTGACGTAGCGCTTGCCCAGCTCGCGGACGAACATCTTTTCGCCGCGATAGCTGTCGGTTACCGGCAGCAGGCGTCGACAGAGTCGAAATACGGGGTTGTGCTCGGGGTTCACCTCGGTTTCGTCCTGGGTCACGAGGCGTACCGCGGTGAACACCAAGAACGCCCCGAATAGGTACTCGATCCACGAGAACTGCTCGAGCAGCGCGACGCCGGCGAAGATGAAACCGGCTCGCAACACCAACGCGCCGAAGATGCCCCAAAACAGCACGCGCCGTTGGTGCTCGCGAGGCACCGCGAACACCCCGAAGATCACCGCCCAGACGAAGACGTTGTCGACCGAGAGGCTCTCCTCGATCACATAGCCCGTCAGGTATTGGCCGGCCGCAGAACGGCCCAGCGTGGCCGCCAGCACGACAGCGAACGCGAGGCCCATGGCCACCCAGACTCCCGTGCCGATGGATGCGGAGCGCAAGCTGACGACGCCTGACTGGCGTCGAAAAGCCAACAGGTCGACGGCGATGAGCGTCGCGAAGAGCGCGATGACAGCGAACCACGCCCACAGCGGCACGTGGATGTTGGCCCCGGGGATGTCGCTCGCAGTGGCGAGCGGGGGAGTGGCGAGTGCGAACATGACGGCGTCACGGTACCGAGCGCGTGCGCCGCGGCGACGCAATGTGTGGGCGCCGGCGGCTGGTAGGCTCTCGGGGTCGTGCCGCCGGTGCGGCGTGCTCCGGGTGTCGTTTTGTACGCACCATGGGGCCGGGTCCTATGCCCAATTTCCGAAAGAGAACCCTCACCGCAATGGCCGAAAATCTGCCCCCGAAGTCCGAGACCATCAAGGCCCACGGCCTCCACGCCTCCGACACCGGGTCGCCCGAGGTTCAGATTGCTCTCCTGAGCGATCGAGTCAACCATCTCACCGAGCACCTGAAGTTCCACAAGAAAGACCACCACAGCCGTCGTGGGCTTCTCATGCTCGTCGGTCAGCGCCGACGCATGCTCGACTACGTTCGCAAGACCGACGTCGAACGCTATCGCTCGATCATCGCCCGCTTGGGCCTTCGTCGGTAGCAGAATTCTGGCGACGCAGCGGAGCGGCCCGTGTCGGGTCGTTCGGGTGCGTTGTGCCACGTACTTACTCAATCACTGACAATCATCCACGCGACACGGTTCGCGGGTCAGTTGCCAGTTGCCTTCGGCTCGGCGCCGTACACGTCGAGAAGCGGACAACTGGAGAGCTGGCCCTTGGCGGTCACCATCGAGGTGACCGCACGGTGTGTCGCACACCAACCAGGAGTTCCCCATGGCCAATGTCCATACCGTTTCGGGCGGCGTCACCGGCGCGCCCGACAAGATCCTCTCGTTCGAGACCGGCAAGCTCGCCGGTCTCGCCGATGGAGCGGTCGTCGCCCGCCTCGGCGACACCACCGTGCTCGTCACCGCCACCGCAGCAAGGTCGGTTCGCGACGGCATCGATTTCTTCCCGCTCACCGTTGACATCGAAGAGCGTTCGTATGCCGCCGGCAAGATCCCAGGCTCGTTCTTCCGTCGTGAAGGTCGCGCCCCGGACACGGCGATCCTCACCTGTCGGCTCATCGATCGCCCGCTGCGGCCCTCGTTCCCCGATGGCTTCCGCAATGAGGTCCACGTGGTCGGCACCGTGCTCGGCGCCGACATGCACAACCCGCACGACGTGCTGGCCATCAACGGCGCTTCTGCGGCGTTGATGTTGTCGGGTATCCCCTTCGATGGCCCGATCGGTGCCGTGCGCGTGGCCTACTCCACCGAAGGGCAGTGGCTACCGCATCCCACCTACGCCGAAGGCGACGAGTCGACCTTTGAGCTCGTCGTCGCCGGTCGAGCGCTGTCCAATGGTGACGTGGCGATCATGATGGTCGAGGCGGGCGGCACCGAGAAGTCGTTCACCTACTACGCCGATGGCGCCCCGAAGGTCGACGAGGCCGCGTTGGCCGCCGGTCTCCAAGCGTCCAAGACGTGGATCATGGAGTCGATCAAGCTGCAACTGCAGCTTGTCGAGGCCGCGGGCCGTAAGCCGACGATCAGCTACATCGAGCAGATCGACTACACCCCTGCGATCTTTGCCGCGGTCGAGGCTGCCGGCGGTTCTCGTTTCGGTGATACGCAGAAGATCGCCGACAAGGCAGCCCGTCAGATCGCCGAGAACGAACTCAAGGCGTCGCTGCTGGCTGAGCTCGCACCCAAGTTTGCCGACGAGCCGAATGCCGACAAGTACCTCAAGGCTGCCATCCGGTCGGTCACCAAGAAGGTTGTGCGCAAGCGCATTGTCGAAGAGGGTGTACGCATCGACGGACGCGGCCTGCGCGACATTCGGGCGCTGTCGTCCGAGGTCGCCATCTTGCCGACGGCTCACGGTTCCGGCTTGTTCCAGCGTGGCGAGACGCAGGTGCTCAACATCTGCACGCTCGGCATGCAGCGCATGGATCAGATGATCGACGGCATCGATCCGACCACGCGCAAGCGTTACATGCACCATTACAACTTTCCGCCGTTCTCCACGGGCGAGACCGGCTTCATGCGCGGCCCGAAGCGTCGCGAGATCGGCCACGGATTGCTTGCCGAACGTGCGCTGTTCCCGGTCATCCCGTCGCTCGACGATTTCCCGTACACCATTCGCACGGTGAGCGAGGTGCTGTCGTCGAACGGCTCCACCTCGATGGGTTCGGTGTGCGGCTCGTCGCTGTCACTGATGGACGCCGGCGTGCCGATCAAGGCGCCCGTGGCCGGCATCGCCATGGGCCTGGTGTACGCAGAAGGCAAATACACCACCCTCACCGACATCCTCGGTGCCGAAGATGCCTTCGGCGACATGGACTTCAAGGTCGCGGGCACGGCCGACGCGGTGACCGCGTTGCAGCTTGACACCAAGATCGACGGCATCCCGGCCGATGTGCTGGCTGCGGCTCTTGAGCAGGCCAAAGAAGCCCGCCTGAAGATCCTGGCCGTGATGCACGATGCCATTGCCGCACCGCGTGACGACGTTGGCGGCAACGCCCCGAAGATCATCAGCTTCGAGATCCCGATCGACAAGATCGGCGAGGTCATCGGGCCCAAGGGCAAGGTCATCAACGCCATCCAAGCCGAAACCGGCGCGTCGATCTCGGTCGACGACGACGGTTCGGTCGGCAAGGTGTCGATCGCTTCACCCGACCGCAACATCGTGGCCGAGGCCGAGCGCCAGATCCGTCTGATCCTGAACCCGCCCACGGCGGGTGTCGGCGAGGTCTACAAAGGCCGCGTCGTCAACATCACCAAGTTCGGGGCGTTCGTCAACATCCTGCCGGGTCGCGATGGCCTGGTGCACATCTCGAAGCTCGGCGGCGGCAAGCGCATCGACAAGGTCGAAGACGTCGTCGAGCTCGGTGATGAGATCGAAGTGCGGGTGGAGGACATCGACCCGAACGGCAAGATCTCGCTCGTGCCCGTCGGGGAGGCCTCCCCAAAAGCTGAAGGCTCGGCGTTCGCGTCGAGCCTCACCACCAACGTCGATGACAACGCTGGTGGCCACACCGATCTCGCCGATCACGCGGCGCCGACTCGGGTCAACGTGTCCTTCGAGGATTCGTTCGATGCCCAACTCGGCGCCGAACTTGGCGAGCTCGGCCCCGAGTCGCGGCCGATGCGCGACGACAGCCCGCGTCGTGGCAGCGACCGCGGTGGTCGAGGTGGTGCTCGCCCCGGTGGTGACCGCGGCGGTCGCAGTGGCTTCGGTGGCGGGGGCGGCAGTCGCAGTGGCGGCGGCGGCGGTCGACGCCGCTGAGCACGGCCACATCTCTGGATCCGGGCGTCTCGCTGACCACACTGCCCAACGGGCTCCGTGTGGTCACCGAGACGATGCCCGACGCGCGGTCGGTCGCCATCGGCTGCTGGGTCGCCGTCGGCAATCGTGACGAACCCGAGGCGGTGTCGGGTGCCTCGCATTTTTGTGAGCATCTGCTCTTCAAGGGCACCGCCACCCGCAGCGCGCGCGAGATTGCCGAGGTGATCGACGCGACCGGCGGGGATATGAACGCGTACACCACCAAGGAGTACACGGCGTTCTATTTGCGCGTGCCCGCGGCCGATCGTGTGCTGGCGCTCGACATCTTGTGTGACGTCATCGCGTCGCCTGCGCTTCGGGCATCCGATGTCGCATCCGAGCGCGACGTCATCCTTGAAGAGTTGCATCTGCAACTCGACGAACCTGATGACCTCGTGCACACCGAGTTGTCGAGTGCGCTGTTTCCCGACCACTCGTTGGGTTGGGAGATTTTGGGTACGGCCGACACGATCGCGTCGATGTCCGCCGAGGCGATACGCGCGTTCCACGAGCGTTGGTACCGACCTGCGAACTTGGTGTTCGCGGCCGCTGGTCCGATCGAACACAACGAGATCGTCGATGCCATCGCCGCGGCGTTTGCCGGCTCCGAGCGGGGCGAGGCTCCCGAACGGGTTGCGCCGGTCGCCGCGCCGGTTTTGCGGCGCGTGATCCCGCGCAAGGTCGAGAGCGCTCATGTTGCGCTCGGTTGGCGCGCGTTCGGCCACCACGACGCGGACCGACACGCGCTGGCACTGTTGAACCAGATCGTCGGCGCCGGCATGTCGAGCCGGTTGTTTCAAGAGGTGCGCGAGGAGCGGGGCCTGGCCTACGCCGTGTTCTCCTCGGTCTCCACCTACGAAGATGCCGGCGTGTTCAGCATCTACGCGGGCACAGCCAAGGCGCGTGTGCCCGAGTTGCTCGAAGTGGTGCGCGCGCAGATCGCCGAAGTGGCCGCGTCGGGTGTTACCGATCATGAGCTTCGCGTTGCCAAGGGCGCCTTCGCCGGCTCGACGGTGATCAACCTCGAGGACACCGGAAACCGTATGGCGCGCCTCGCGACGAGCGTGACGTTGCGCAACACGGTCACGCCTATCGACACGTATCTCGCGACTATCGAGTCAGTCGATCGCGACACGTTGGCACGCGTGGCCGCGCGTGTGCTGGAACAGACACCGACGCTCGCGGTGGTCGGCCCCGTAAAGGCCCGCGAGATCCACTGGTAAGCGACAACACCTTTGGCGCGCGTTCTTTCGCCTTGAGGCGCGTCTACTAACGTGACGCCATGACGATTCGAGTAGGCGTTTTCGGCGCGGGTGGTCGCATGGGTGCCACCGTCTGTCAGACCGTCGCGGCGGATCCCGCGCTGGAACTTGTTGCTGCGGTCGATCCACATCATGCGGGCATCGACCTACGTCAGGTGGCCAAGGTTGACTCGCCCGATCTACAAGTTGCCGCTACCGCGGATGAGTTCCTGCGCTGCGGGGTCGAGGTTGCGGTCGACTTCACGGTGGTCGATGCGGCACGGCAGAACCTCGCGTTCCTCGCCGAGCACGGCATCCACGCGGTGGTCGGCACGACCGGGTTCGGCGATGCCGACTACGCGACGTGTAGAGAATCGTTTGTGAAGAGCAACTGCATCATCGCGCCCAACTTCGCGATCGGCGCGGTGCTCATGATGCGCTTTGCCGAGATCGCTGCACCGTTCTTCGAATCGGCCGAGATCATCGAGCTGCACCACGAGCAGAAGGTCGACGCGCCATCGGGTACTGCGATGATGACGGCGCAACGGATGGCCGCGGCCTCACCCGATTGGCTGGCCGATCCGACCGAGACGACGCTTCTCGCCGGTGCGCGCGGTGGGCGTGGCCCGGCGGGCATCGCGGTGCACTCGGTGCGCCTTCGTGGTCTCGTGGCGCATCAGGAGGTGCTGCTCGGCACGTCAGGGCAGTCGCTCACCATTCGTCATGACAGCTATGACCGCTCGTCGTTCATGCCTGGCGTGTTGCTCGCCGTGAAGCGCATCGCCGACGTGGCCGGTGTCACCCTCGGCCTCGAGGCGCTCTTAGGTCTGTAGTCGCGCCTGGACGGGTGGTGCCTGAGCGAAGGCGTTCGCGCTCCGGAGTAGCCGCGCGCGTCGCCTCGGCGGTGAGATCGATCACCGTGGCGGGTCGGCCGACGAACGGAGCAACGTCGAGCATCGAGAGAACGCCGGGACGAGCCGCGCAGATTGCGGGAATAGCGTTCGCGAGAAATGTGGCAGTCGCGATGACCGCACCGCTGAAGCCGCCGGTCAGCATGAAGTCGAGTTCGCACGAGAAGGTCGGCCTGCCGGTGACGATGACCTTGTAGGCGGTGCCGGTCGTACCGGCGGCCCGATCCCACTGCGGTGCGACCGTCGGGTCGATGCGATCGACGTGCTCGACAACCGCGACGACGCGACCGCGACTGCGGCCTTCGAGCTCGAAGCGCACCGCTCCGATGCTTCCCGCTGGCACCATACCGAACGCAGTGTCGACATCGTGGTCGACCAACGCCACGTCGTGCACGAGGCGAATGTCGTCGATCTCGTGGCTGAGCAGACCGGCGAGTTCGTGCACCGTGCCCGTCCAGAAATGGCGCACCATTCCGTTGGTGAACAACGGTGGCACAAAGCCTTCGGCTTGACCAAAGCCGAACACATCGCGCATCACGTCACGCGCGCCATAGCGACTGAAGTTCCCAAGCTCCTGAACACGGATGCACTCGATTTCACTCGAGAACGACAACAATGACGCCGCGAGTTGGCCCGTTGCATAGCCGGGATCGATGCCACTGTTGAACAGCGACGCACCGCCCGCGAGACACGCGCGCTCGATCACGTCGCGAAGCTCGACCGGCGCGGTGGGCGGATGCGTAAACGGGATCAACGAACACGTCACGACGTCGACGCCTTGTTCGAGGAAGGGAACGATGTCGCGGCAGACGTCGGCCTCACGACCGAGCCCGTTGGCCATGTAGCTCAGACAATCGGGTGCGAGGGCCAGCGTCGGCGCGAGGTCGTTGGTCGCGATGATGCCGGTCGCCGCCATGCCGCACAGCTCGCCGGCGTCTCGCCCTACCTTGTCGGGCGTGTGCACGTGTGCACCGACGAGTTCGAGATCGGGATGTTCGATGATGGCGCGCAAGCCATGGGCACCTGTAGCCCCCGTACCCCAATGAACGACGCGTGTAGTCATACGAAGACCCCCGGTGACTTCACCAGTATGGATGGACCTGAGTCGTGTTCTACAGCGGAGGCAGGAATCCGCCGTCGACGATCGTCGTGGTAGCAGTGAGCGCGGCGGTCTCGGCCGACACGAGCGCTGTGATCACCGCGGCGACATCGCGACGCACGTCGGGCGCCTCGCCCAGCGCTGCGTCCCAAGCGGCCAGGGGATGGGCCGAGT
>JAYUFA010000547.1:0-8345 GCA_043738925.1 Actinomycetota bacterium | reverse complement strand
CGGTGGGCATCCGGCCATGACCGCGCACACCGCCACCTTCTCGACGGTCACCGGGGCGAACCGCGGTGGGAGCACGCCGAGCACCTCGTTCGCGTCGCGCCCGGTTGCGGCGACCGCGGCGGCCACGAGATGGGGCTCGGGCGGCACCACCGGCAGGCCGTCGGTAAACCCGTTCGCGGCGAGCCACGCTGGCGTCTCGTCGATGTCGAGGTCGACGCGTCGCAGCGCCGACGGTGACTCAGCCACGATGCAAGCCGCGCACGATTTCAGCCGCGCGCGCCGCGAACTCGCGGTGCTGGTCGACCACCGGCCGCTCTTCGAAGTCGGCCGCAAACGTGACGATGGGGAGCTCGGCGAACCCGCGAGCGGTGGCGGTTGCGCGCGCGCCTGCTTCGAACGCGGCGGTCACGAGCACCACGCTCGGTACGCCCGCCAGCTCCAACTCGATCGACGCGTGGACACTCCACGACGCGCACGCACCTCAATTGCCGAGTCCGGTGACCACGCCCTTGACACGTCGACCGAAGGGCCCGAGCGAGCGCTGCTGATCGGCAAAATCGGCTGCAAGGTGGTCGAAGGGGACGACCTCGACGCCCGTGGCACCGTCAACGGCGACGCAGTCGCGCCAGTACGTCGTGAACTCGCGCATCGCGCGCCACAGCCCGTTGTCGACCACGCCCATGCGCGCGCCGACAAACGACGCGACCCCCGGCGCAAGCACGCCCTGCAGCGGGCCGTTGGCTTCGACGGGCAACACGACGGTGACGGTGCGCGACATGGCCGAAGGCTATTGCACTGCGGCCGCGACACCTTCGACCGCGGCGGTAGTGCCCGAACGGAAGTGGCGTCGACACAACAACTCGTAGGTCACGACATCGCCGAAGAGAGGCACGTCTCCCGGCTGTGCCATGTCCCCCACGACCACCGTCTCACCCTCGCGCACCATGTGACCGTTCACGAGTCGAGCGTTGTTCGTGGCTCGGTCGCCACACCAGCACCGGGCTTCGACATGGAGTTGGAGATGCTCGTCGGCTACTTCGAGCATGCGCCGCGTGCCATCGAACAGAAGGCCGCGGAAGTCGGTGATCAACCCGAACGCATACACATCGACGTCGAGCTCGTCGGCGACTTGGGACAGCTGATCGACCTGCTCGACGGCGTAGAACTGCACTTCGTCGCACACCAGGTAGTCGAGGCGGCCGTGCCTCTCTACAAACGTGCGCGCCATCGCCAGCAGGTCGGCCCCCGCGATGACCTCGACCGCTTCGACGGACACTCCAAGGCGGCTCGATACGCGAGCACCCTCGCGGTCGTATTGCGAAAGCAGCATCCCCCGGCGCGATTGGCGCGACAGGTTGTGGTGGATCTGCAACGCCAACGTGCTCTTGCCCGAGCTCATCGTTCCGTAGGAGAACCGCAACACGCCCATGGGGGCGGGAGACTACCGTCACCGTCGACGCCACTGCGGAGCCGAACGGCTGTACCGCAAGAAACGGAGGCACTCGTGGACCAGATCGACGTGGAGCAGCTGGCGAAGACCGTCCGCTGGCTCAAAGATGTCCAACTGATCAAGTCGGTGCCGCAGCGCTACGCACTCGGGCTCGACACACGTGACTTCGCGGCGTCGCGGGCGATGTTTCACGACGACTGTTTCGTCGAGGGCTCAATCAACACGGCACCCATTGACGCCTACTGGCCACCGCTCATCGAGGGGGTCAAGAAGTACCACGCGACCATGCATTTCATGGGGAACCAGTTCGTGCAGATCGACGAGGGTGCAGACATTGGTTTTGTCGAGACCTACGCCGTCGCGTATCACATTGAGGCTGACGGGTCGCCGTACGCCGATCTTGTGATGGGCGTGCGCTACCAGGACAACGTGGCTCGCAACGGCGACGATTGGATCATCGTCAAGCGCCGCGCCATACCCCATTGGGTGCGTGGGCCGTTGCCTCGACCCGAGTGAAGGTGCGCCACGCGCGAGCGGCCGCGCTCATCGCGATCTTCGCCGCAGTTGCCGCATGCTCACGCAGCGCACCATCGACCGCGGCGACACCGGCCACGAATGCTCCCGATTCGGCCACGACAACGGAGGCGCCTTCAACGACCACCACGGCTCCGACGACGACATCGCTCGCCGCGCCCCCGGCCGATCCCGCGGGCGCGGGCGACCCATATTTCGCGCAGTTGGGCAACGGTGGCTATGACGTTGCGCGCTACGACGTAGCGATCTCTGCCGACCCCGCAATAGGCACGAAGATCGCGGTGCGCGATGTCATCACCGCGGCCGCAACTGCGCGGTTGGCGAGCTTCCATGTAGACCTCGCCGGTATGGACATCGCTTCGATCACCGTTGACGGTGCGGCAGCGACATTTCAGCGCGACGGCGACGAGGTGATCGTGACGCCGCAACGAGTGGTCGACCGCGGCACAACGTTCGTGACCGTGTTCGACTACACCGGAAGCCCTCGGCCATTGCCCGACGCGGAGCTGACGAACGTCGGCTGGCTCCACGGCGGTGGCGCAACCTTCGTGGTCAGCGAGCCCAACGGCGCGCACAGTTGGCTTGCGTCAAGCGATCATCCGAGTGACAAGGCAACGTTTGGCTATCGGATCGACGTGCCCGACGGTGTAACCGCAGTGGCAAACGGGCGACTCGTCGCGGCCGACTCGGTGAACGGCCGCACAACGTGGGTGTGGGACGAGGCCGAGCCGATGGCGACCTACCTTGCCACGGTCGCCATCGGCTCGTTTTCGATCATCGACGGCGGGACCGAAGGCGCGGTACACATCCGCAATGTCGTTCCGACTGCTTTGGAACCGCAGTTTCGCGGCACGTTCGGCCGCACCGGCGAGATGCTGCGCGTGCTGGCCGACCTGTTCGGACCGTATCCATTCGGCGAGTACGGCGTGCTCGTGATCGATGCTCGCCTCGGCTACGCGCTCGAGACCCAAACGCTGTCGCTGTTCGACCGCCAGATCGCTCTCTCGAGCGCATCAGAAGAGTTTCAGGTACATGAGCTCGCACACCAATGGTTCGGTGACAGCGTCACACCGAAGTCATGGCGCGACATCTGGTTGAACGAAGGGTTCGCGACCTACGCCGAGTCGCTGTGGCGCGAACGCACCGAACCCGGTTTCGACGTGGATGCAGCGATGCGTCGCCTCGCGGCTCGCGCCTACGCACCGATCGGCAACCCAGGTGCCGCAAACCTGTTCGACACGAACGTGTACGACCGCGGCGCGCTCACCCTGCATGCGTTGCGGCGGACCGTCGGCGACGACGCGTTCTTCCGTATTCTGCGCACCTGGACCTCGGAGTACGCGCACGCCAACGCATCGACCGATGACTTCGTGCGTTTGGCTTCGCGCGTGAGCGGACGCGACGTCAGCGCACTGCTCGACGCGTGGCTCAACGCCAACCCGATGCCGTCACTCCCCTGAAGAGCTACTTGCCCGTGGCACCGCTCGCAGCGCGGCAACTCGCCGTGTTGGCCGCAATTGCCGCTGCCAGCTGCGCGGTGGCCGGCGCATCCTTGAGGCCCTGTAAATTCGCTGCGACGCTCGACTTGAGAAGGTTCCCGTCGAGTTTGTCGACGATGCACTTGGCGTCCGAATCCGAGATCTTTCCGCCGGACACCGCTGACGCGACAAGCGCCTTGCGGACGTCGAAACATCCGAAGAAGACGGTGGTGGCCTTGGTTGCCTCCGGCTCGGTGAGGACGATCTTGTCGAGGCCTGCAACCTCGATCGAGCGCTTCGAACCCAGGGCCTTGACCACTCCCTTCGCGGTACAAGCGACCTGATCGTCGGTGGCATCCTTCGGCAAGCTGCTCGCATCCTTCTTCAAGGCGACGGTCAGTGCCGCAATCGCGGCGGTGTCGCTCGACCCCGCACCGCACGCAGCCAGCCCCAGTGACAGAGCCATGACCACGCCGCCCACAACTCGTGCCCGCATGTCGTCCCCCAACATCGCAACCAGGTGATGTCTACCAGGGAGCCGCGCCACGACCTGAATCGATCACCGCCCCACGATGGTGAGCAGATGTACCCAGCGGAAGGGTCAGCGGATGCCCCCGATTGCCACCGCCGCCTCAGGAGCCGGCAGTACGGTTCGAGAAAGGCTCGCGCCGGTCGGCCACCTTGGCACGCCGACCCGTAGACTCGAACACCAGTTCTCCCTCGCTCGACCACCCGCCTTGGAGCCATGCCCGAACAACTGCCCTTTCACACCTTCGCTCGCGAGATCATCGATACGCCCGTCACCAACGAGATGAGCGAGTCTTTCCTCGCGTACTCACTTTCGGTCATAACGGCGCGGGCCATCCCCGATGTGCGCGACGGTCTCAAGCCGGTGCAACGCCGCATCCTCTACTCGATGCAGCAGATGGGCCTGCGACCCGACCGTCCGCATCGCAAATGCGCTCACGTGGTGGGCGACACCATGGCGCGCTTTCATCCACACGGCGATGGCGCGATCTACGAGACCCTCGTTCGCATGGGGCAAGACTTCGCGCGCAACATTTGCTTCGTCGACCCGCAGGGCAACTTCGGCTCGCTCGACGATCCGCCTGCTGCGTACCGCTATACGGAATGCCGCCTGTCGAACGCCGCGCTCGAGATGCTGAGCGAACTCGATGAGGACACCGTTGAGTTGCGCCCCACCTACGACGGCGAATTGACCGAGCCGATCTACCTGCCGGCCATGCTGCCCAACTTGTTGGTCAACGGCACCACGGGCATCGCCGTGGGCATGGCCACCAACATGCCTACGCACAATCTGCGCGAGATCTACGCGGCCATCGAGCTCGTGCTCACCCAACGACGTCCACGACCAACGGTCGACGAGTTGCTCGCGCTGGTGCCGGGGCCCGACTTCCCGAGCGGCGGCACCATCATCGACGAGTCGATCCGCGAGGCGTACGAAACGGGCCGAGGCTCGGTGCGCATCCGCGCTCGCATCGAGGTCGAGAAGTTGACGCGATCGCGCGACGCGCTCGTCGTCACCGAGTTGCCCTACATGGTCGGGCCCGAACGCGTGGTGGCACGCATCAAGGAACTCCTGAAGGACAACAAGCTCAACGACGTCGCCGACGTCAAGAACCTGTCCGATCGCAAGCACGGCCTCAAGATCCAGATCGAGCTCCGTGGCGGGGCCGACCCCCAGCGGGCCATGATTGAGCTGTACAAGCAGACACCGCTGGAGGAGTCGTTCGGTATCAACAACGTCGTACTCGTGAAGGGCGTGCCCACCACGCTCGGGCTCTACGACTTGTGCCAGTACTACATCGAACATCGGCTCGACATCATCGTGCGGCGCACGCAGTTCCGATTGCGCAAGGCGCAGGATCGGCTTCACATCGTCGATGGCTACCTCATCGCACTCGACGCGATCGACCTCGTCATCCGCATCATCCGATCCTCGCAGGATCGCGCCGAGGCACGTATTCGCCTCATGACCGAACTGTCCTTGTCCGAGATCCAGGCCAACCACATTCTCGACATGATCCTCGCCCGGCTCGTGGCGCTCGAGAAGCTCAAGCTCGAAGAGGAGCGTGACGAGCTCGTGGCGCGCATCCGCGATCTCGAAGGGCTGCTCGCGTCCGAGCATCGTCAGCGCAGACTCGTGCTCAGCGAATTGCGCGAACTTGTCGACGCGTACGGAACCGATCGTCGCAGCATCATCGTGCGCGCCGACGATGTACCGGTCTACGTACGGCCTCCCGACGAGGAACGTGTGCTCGCCGACGAGCCCTGCATCATCACCCTCACGAGCACGGGCAAGGTCGGCCGCGAACCCGCCACGGGCGCCAAGCGCGCCACGCCGGGCCGCGACGACGTGATCACTTCGACCACTCTGTCCTCCACGTTCAAGGCGGTGTTCGCCATCACGAGTGAAGGCCGCGCGCTGCGCTTGCAGGGCATCGACATCGACGAAGTTACGGGTCGCTCACGCGGCGCCGACGTCGGCAAGAAGTTCAGCGCCAACAAGGGCGAGGTCGTCCTCGCCGTGGTCACGCCCGACACTGAGGCACTCGTGCTCGTCACCCAAAGCGGCATGGCCAAGCGCCTCACCTCCGACGTGGTCGCCGACCTTCGTCACGGCAAACCGGTCGTCGCCTTGAAGGGCAACGACAAATTGGCGGTCGCCTTCACCGCACCCGACGGCGTCGACATCGTGCTGGTCACCGCCGACGCCCAAGTGCTGCGCACGGCAGTCGACAACATCAGCGCGCAGGGCGCGTCGGCGGCCGGCGTCGCCGGCATCAACACCAAGGGCAGCGTGGTCGTGGGTGGCGGGCCGGTTTTCGGCGACGCCGTCATAGCCATCTACACCGACGCCGGCAGCGCCAAGGCCACGCCGGCCGACGACATCCCTTCGTACGGTCGCGGCACCGCGGGCGTACGCCTGTCGAAGCTGGGGGACGGGCAGCGGGTCATCGGCGTGTTCGTTGCCGACATCGACAGTATCCAGGCCGTGATGGGCAGCGACGACAACCCGAAGGTCGCCGATCCGAATCCAGTTCCGTTCCCCTTCTCCCCCACCAAGCGCGACCTCGTGAGCGCGTCAGGCGATCGCCCGGTGCTTGCACTGGGCGCGGCGCGGTGGTGAACGCCATGGCCAAGACCGACTACGACGCCGACGCCATCCAAACCCTCGAAGGGCTCGACGCGGTCCGCAAACGCCCCGGCATGTACATCGGCGGTACCGGCAACGCGGGCCTGTTGCATCTCGTTTGGGAGCTCATCGACAACGCCATTGACGAAGCGGCCGCAGGACATGCCAATCGCATCGAAGTGATCTTTCACCGCGACCGCTCGGTCGAGGTCATCGACAACGGCCGAGGCATACCCGTCGACAAGCACGCCAAGAAGAAGGTGTCCGCACTCGAGGTGGTGCTCACCGAACTGCATGCCGGCGGCAAGTTCGGTGGCGGCGCGTACGGCGCTTCCGGTGGGCTGCACGGCGTCGGCGCCTCTGTCGTCAACGCTTTGTCGAACAAGCTCGTGGCCGAGGTCGACCGCGACGGTGTCACCTACCAGCTCTCGTTTCAGAACCGCATCGCGGGCCACTTCGACGAGCGGGGCAAATTCAAGGCCGGGCACGAGCTGCGCCAGGTCAAGAAGATCGCGCCGAAGAAGACGGGCACGCGCATTCGTTTCTGGGCCGACTTCGACATCTTCGAAGCCGACGCTGCAATCGACGTACGTGAGGTACGCGAACGCATCGCCACCATGTGCTTCCTCGTGCCGGGGCTCAAAGTGGTGCTGGTCGACAAGCGCGCCGGGGCCTCTGGTGAGCCCGAGGAGTTCGTGTCTCGCGGTGGCCTCAGCGACTACGTCGACTACCTCTCGGTCGGCGAAGCCGTGTCAGAGGTCATCACGCTCACCGGCCTCGACATCTTCGAAGAGAAGGTGCCGGTCGACGGCAAGATGTCGATGGTGCAGCGCGACTGCCGCGTCGATGTCGCGCTGCGGTGGGTCAAGGGCTACGACACATCGATCGTCTCATTCGTCAACACCATCCCCACGTCACACGGCGGCACCCACGTGGCGGGATTCGAACGCGCGCTCACCCGAGCCGTCAACGATGTATTGCTCGCGGGCACGAAGAAGCTGGCGAAGTTCGCGAAGGACGGTGACGATCGAGCACAGAAATCCGACGTGCAGGAAGGTCTCGTGGCCGCCGTCAAGGTCACGTTCCCCGAGCCGCAGTTCCGGGGTCAGACGAAACAGGAACTCGGCACCCCAGCCGTGCAGTCCATCGTGTACGAGATCATGAAGCAGGGCCTTACCGACTGGTTCTCCGGTGATGGGAAGAAGACGCACGTCAACGCGGTGCGCGACAAGATCACGAACGCGGTCATCAACCGCGTCACCACCAAACAGGCGCTCGAAACCAAACGCAAGGCCAGCGCGCTCGGCTCGACCGGGTTGCCTGACAAGCTCGCTGATTGCCGCACGCACGGTTTCGAGAGTGAACTGCTCATCGTCGAAGGCGACTCCGCCGCCGGCCCGGCGAAAGCGGGTCGCAACAGCGAGATCCAAGCCGTGCTGCCGCTGCGGGGCAAGGTGGTCAACGCTGGCAAAAGCACGATGAAACAGGTGCTCGACAACGCCGAGGCCCAGGCGCTGTTTACCGCGATCGGCGCCGGTTCAGGCCGCGATTTCGTGCTCGAGGACGCCCGCTACGGCCGAGTGATCATCTTGTGCGACGCCGATGTCGACGGCAGTCACATTCGCTGTCTGTTGCTCACGCTCATCTACAAATACATGCGCCCGCTGCTCGAAGCAGGCAGGGTCTTCGCTGCGCAACCACCGCTGTTCACCTGCAAGGTCGGCGA
>JAYUFA010000546.1:0-8372 GCA_043738925.1 Actinomycetota bacterium | reverse complement strand
TTCGGCTCGGACCACGATGACGTGTTCCGGCGTTGGTCGCCCGAGAAGGTGCCGGCAAAGGCGGCCGAGTCGGGGCCCGACGCGCGCGCATCTGACGCGCCGCGGCCTGGTCGACCCCGCTGGACCCATGTCGCGCTGCCGGTCGCGGACCTTGATGCGTCGCTCGCGTGGTACGCGGCCAACACGCCCTTCGCGCTGCTCGACCGGCGGACTGATCCGACCGGATCGAGCGCCTGGCTCGGTCACGCCGATCAGTCCGATCATCCGTTCATCCTCGTTCTCGTCTGCGAGGACGCAACGCGCGGTCGCGGTCCCCACACGACCCTTTCGCCGTTCGCGCACATCGGGATCGAGATGGGCAGCCGGGCCGAGGTCGACGCCGTGGCAAGGCGCGCGGTGTCAGAAGGCAACTTGCACTGGCCGGTAGCGGACCTTGGCCCGCCGATCGGCTACCTCTGCGCGGTGCTCGACCCGGACGCGAACGTGGTCGAGTTCAGCTACGACCAAGGGGTCTACGAGAAGGCCCGCCTGGTATGGGGCCGGGCGAAGGACACGCCCGAAGTATGACGAGGTGTTGACGTTTCGTCACGCGTTCGTGATATACAAGCGGCCTTGCACCGGTCAGCACCCCTACGGATCACCCCAGGTCCGCCGTCCCCAGCCCGCTCGTTGTCGATCCGACACCGGGCCGCTACGGCCACCTTGGTGCTCGCGCTCGCCGCATTCGGCGCATTCCCAGCCGCAGCATCGGCAACCGGTTCGCACGACGCCGCCGCCGCGCCGTTGGCGCCAACCAACCTCCTCCCCGACTTCGGCGCAATGTCGGACGCCTGCCAGACCGACAACACCTGCGACGTATCGGCGGTGATCTCGGGGCTGGCGACCGAATCCCAGCTGACGCCCCCGGACCTGGCCACGATCGCCACGTCGTCGGCGATCGCACGCCGGGTCGCCGCTGTCGCCGCCGACAGTGCGGATCTGCCGCAACCACCGTGGTGGAGCGGTTCGTGCAACGCGGCGCGCCATCGCGGCGCGTTCGCCCTCGGCGCGTCGTTCCGTGGCGTACAGGCCTGCGGCCCGCAGCCGGGCCGTACCGATGGTCGCATCGTCTTCTTCTTCCCCGGGGCGTGGGGCGAACAGGAATGGCAGTGCACCGAACTCGTCTACCGTTTCCTGTACTTGGCGTACGGAGTGGTGCCCTACAACGGCAACGGTGATCAGGTCGTGGACCACTACCAGCCGGCCTACGGCGGGAACCTGACCAAGGTGACCAACGGATCGGGTCAACTGCCGGTTGCGGGCGACGTGCTCTCCTATGTGAGCATGCACACCTCGATCGTGACCAAGGTCGATGTCAACCTCCTGGGCGATGGAACGATCCAGGTGCTCGAGCAGAACGCTCCGAACGACGGTCACGCCACATTGGCCGTGGCACACGGCCGCATCTCCGGTGTGAAGAACTGGCTGCATCACACCGTCGCTTGACCGGCGGTTCCGCGCTACCGGGTCGCCTGACAAACGGCTCGTCCTGCACCCCAGGCGTGAAGCGAGCGCCCGGCGTGTGCCGCACGGCGCGGCGTCCGGCCGCCAGAAGGCGAACGAAGAGGAGGGCGATACCCTCCGGCGGGCAGACAAGCCACGGCGCGATGAACAGCGTGGCCAGACATCGAGGAGCACCCATGCGCACCTACGACAAGTTCTTCATCGGCGGCGAGTGGGTCGACGCCGCGGGCAACGACACGTTGAAGGTCATCTCGCCGACGACCCAGGAGGTCATTGGCTCGGTACCCGTGGCCACCGCCGCGGACATCGACCGCGCCGTCGACGCGGCCGCAGCCGCGTTCACCGGCGAATGGTCGCTCTGGACTCCGGCACAGCGCGCTGACCTCCTCGATCGCATCGCCGCCGGCATTGCGGCCCGCCAGGACGACTTCACCAACCTCATCGTGAGCGAGGTCGGCGCGCCGTACTATTTCTCGATGTTCGGCCAGGTACTCGCGCCGAGCATGGTGTTCGGCGCGTTCGCGACGCACACCCGCGCCTTCCCGTTCGAGGAGCAGCGCGCCGGTGCGCTCGGCGGCACGATTCTCGTGCGACGCGAGCCGGTCGGCGTATGCGCGGGGATCATCCCGTGGAACGTGCCGCTGTTCATCATCGCCCTCAAGGTCGGTGCCGCGCTCGCGTCGGGGTCGACCATGGTCCTGAAGCCGGCGCCCGAAACGCCGCTCGACGCGAATGTGTTCGCCGAGGTCCTCATCGAAGCGGGCCTGCCTGCGGGTGTCATCAACATCGTCGCCGCCGATCGCGAGGTAGGTGAGCACCTCGTGCGCCATCCGCGCATCGACAAGGTGAGCTTCACCGGCTCGACCGCTGCGGGCCGCAAGATCGGTGCCATCTGCGGCGAGATGCTCAAGCGTTGCACGCTCGAGCTGGGGGGCAAGTCGGCTGCGATCATCTGCGACGACGCCAACCTCGAAGAAGCCATCCCGCACGTGATCGGCGGCGGACTCATGAACAACGGCCAGGCGTGCGTCGCGCTCACCCGCGTCCTCGCACCGCGCAGCCGTTACGACGAGGTTCGCACCGCGCTCGCGGCCGCGTTCACCGCGCAGACCGTCGGCGACCCATCCGTGCCCGAGAACATGGTGGGCCCGCTCATCGCAGAGCGCCAGCGTGATCGGGTCGAGGGCTACATCGCCAAGGGCAAGGCGGAGGGAGCGACCGTCACGGTCGGCGGCAGCGATCGCCCGGAGGGCGTCGGCCCCGGCTGGTACGTGGCACCCACCCTGTTCACCGACGTCACCAACACGATGACCATCGCACGCGAGGAGATCTTCGGCCCGGTGCTGTCGCTCATCGCGTACGACGACCTCGACGACGCGATCCGCATTGCGAACGACAACGACTACGGGCTCGCCGGCGCTGTCTACACGGCCGATGTCGCGAAAGGCATCGACGTTGCCCGCCGCGTTCGCACCGGCACATTCGCGGTGAACACCATGCAAGGCATGGACTTCAACGGACCGTTCGGCGGCTTCAAGTCGTCGGGCATCGGCCGCGAGCTCGGCCCCGAAGGTATCCACGCCTACTGCGAGGACAAGACCATCTCGCTGCCGGCCGGCACTGTGGTCCCGCAAAGCTGAACCCCTGGTTGGTCGAGCATCGACCAACCACCTGGCCGTGCGCGCCACGATGGTGGGTGGAGGTCCACCGTGACGGTACGTCAGCCCACTTCGGCACCAACGCAATTCGAGAACCCCACAGACGCGGTGCACTCGCGCCTCAAGCCCGTTCCACCGCATGTGATCGTCCTGTTCGGCGCAGGCGGCGACTTGGCGCGACGCAAACTTCTCCCTGGCCTCTTGCATCTCGCCCAGGCCGGGCTGCTACCCGAGTGCCGCATCATCGGTTCATCATTGGAGCAATTCAACCACGACGATTTCCGCGCGTTCGCTCACGCGGCCTGCATGGAGTTTTCCCGCACCCCGCCGAGCGATGACGAGTGGGCGGCGTTCAGCGCGACGTTGCGCTATGTGCCACAGTCGGCAGGCGCCGCCGAGCTCGCGATCGAAGTCGCCGAGGCGGAACGCCAGCTCGGCGACGATGTCCGCCGACTGCACTACGTAAGCGTTCCGCCGGTCGCGGCGCAGGCCGTGGTCAGCATCCTTGGCCAAGCCGGGTTGGCCGACCGCGCCCGCGTCATCATGGAGAAGCCGTTCGGAACCGACCTCGCCAGCTCGCAAAAACTCAACGCTTCCGTGCACGAGGTGTTCGACGAGGAGCAGGTGTACCGCATCGACCATTTCCTCGGAAAGGAAGCCGCACAGAACATCCTGGCTTTCCGCTTCGCGAACGGCTTGTTCGAGCCGATCTGGAATCGCCAGCACATCTCGCACGTCCAGATCGACGTGCCCGAGACCCTGTCGGTGGGCACGCGCGCGAGCTTTTATGAATCGGCAGGCGCGTTCCGCGACATGGTGGTCACGCATCTGTTCCAGATCCTCGCGTTCGTCGCCATGGAACCGCCTACGGCGCTCGAGCCACGCGCGATCAACGAGGAAAAGAACAAGGTCTTCCGATCGCTGCGCCCGCTCGATCTCGATCATCTGGTGCGCGGCCAGTACGAGGGCTACTGCGACATCGACGGCATCGATCCGGAGTCACAGACCGAGACGTTCATCGCGTTGCGCTGCGAGATCGACAATTGGCGCTGGGCCGGCGTGCCGTTCTTTCTTCGTACCGGCAAGCACATGGCCGAGGGCGCACGCATCGTGTCCATCGCGTTCCTCGAACCGCCCCGCAGCATGTTCCCCGCGCAATCAGGCGTGGGAGCGAAGGGGCCCGACCACCTCACGTTCGACCTCGCCGAGTCGTCGAAGTTGTCGCTGTCGTTCTACGGCAAGCGACCCGGGCCGGGCATGGTGCTCGACAAGGTGAGCATGCAGTTCGCGCTCGACGACACCGGCACCGAGACCGACGTGTTGGAAGCGTACGAACGACTCATCCTCGACGCCATGGGTGGCGATCGCACCCTGTTCACGAGCGCCGAAGGCATCGAGCGGCTTTGGGAAGTGGCGCAGCCGCTGTTGAACGCGCCGCCCGAGGTGCATCTCTACAAGCGCGGGTCGTGGGGCCCGAAGGCGATGCACAATCTCGTGGCACCGTTCGGTTGGCGCTTGCCGTTCGAACGAGCGTGGCGCCAGCGAGGCTGAACGGCGGCGTTCAGCGAACAGCCCCGAGTGGTGATCGCGACGCCGGGCCAAGCCGGCGCATCAGGATTCGGCGTGGGCTTTGAGTTGCGTCAAGCCCTTTTCAAAATCACGGCCGACGAGCTTGTCCATGCTCATGAAGATGCCCATGACGCGCGACATCAGCGTCTTTGGGCCGGTCATGGTCCATGTCACCTCGGTGGAGTCCGCGACACCCCGCAAGGCGAACCGCGTCGTGTTGTGCGCCTTGAACGGCTTGAGGAAGCGCAGATCGATGCCCAAGTTCGATGGGGCGTCGGCCTCGATGATCTCCATCGAACCTGCACCCACTTTTCGGTTGCCCTGCCACGCGTACATCGCACCGACGCCACGAGCCGGTCCCGTGTAGGTGCGTTGGAGGTTCGCGTCGATGCCCTCCCACGGTGACCAATGAACCCACTCGTGGAAATCGACGAGCGCGGCGAACACGCGCTCAGGCGACGCCGCAATCGTGGCCGCTCGCTCCACGCGGAATGTCGCACGATCCGTTGTTGCATCCATCGATACCTCCAGGCTCACTGCATTGTCTCTGCGTTGTCATTGCATCGGCGTCACGGCGTAGCGGAATTGACGCCGCTGGCGGTGCCACCGATCGAGTTGAACGGCGGATAGCCCCAGTTGCTCGGCCCGTACGGGTGCGGCAGGCGCGACGGATCGATCAGGTTGAGCCACGAACACATCTGCGGCGCGTCAATCGTGCGGCCGGAGAACGTCATCGGATGCGGATGCGCAGCGACGTACGCACACACCGAGCCCGGTACGTCGACCGGCAGGCCGTTCGCGTAGTCGATACCCATTTCGCGCATGCTCACCTCGGCGCGTTCGGTGAGCACGAACCCCGGTTCCATGTTGACCACCGCGACGTCATACTGCTTGAGTTCCTTGCCCAAACCAGCGGCCACCCGGTTGTGTGCGACCTTCGTGATCGAATACGAGAACGGCCAGCCGCCTTCGCCGGGCTGCTTCGATGTCTCGTTCTGGCCCGCGCCTGACGTGACGTTGATGACCAGGCCGGCGCCAAGGCGCTTGAACGTCGGCAACACGAGCTTGATCAGGTAGAGACCGGCCAACACGTTGCCTTCGAAGCTGAGGTCGTACTCCTCCATCGGTGTGTCCTCGAAGGAGCGCATCGGCCCACTCGGTTGATAGATCGCGTTGTTGACGAGCACGTCGATTCGGCCGAACTCTGCGAGCGCTGCCGCGACGGCCGAGTCCATCGTGGAACGATCCAACACGTCGAGCTTGGCGATGAGTGCGCGTCGCCCAATGTCACGCACTTCCGCCGCCGTTGCTTCCAACGTGCCCGGCACACGCGAGCGGCCTCGGTCCGCGTCGTTCACCGTACGCGCCGCGACCACCACATCGAAGCCGGCGCGAGCGAGGTGGATCGCGCAAGCGCGGCCGATACCGCGGCTCGCGCCGGTGACGAATGCAACGCGTTGCTCGGTCATGGTTCCCCTCACCAACGCAAACCCCCCGGCTTGCTTTCGCGAGACTAGAGGTTCCGGCGCAGGAGCGAATGCACGCGTTCCCAGTGCAGCTCGGACGCGGCGCGGTTGTATCGCTCGGTGCCCGGCGGTGCGTAGCCGTGTACCGCGTCGGTCAGGAAGTCGATCGTGTGGCGCACACCAGCGGCGGTCAGCGCGTCGCGCATCGTCGGAACCGTCTCCGGTGGCGCGGTTGGGTCGTTGTCGGCCCAGCCGAAGTAGAGCTCGGCCTGCACGCGGTCAAGGCCCCGATGCGGAGAATCGTCGGAGTCCTTCACGAGCCAGCCACCGTGAATCGACGCGCCGGCTGCCACACGTTCGGGCATCGCGCGCGCGAGCGACACGACAAGGCCGCCGCTCATGCAGAAGCCGACTGCGCCGATCTTTCCACCGCGCGCGGCGGGATCAGCGGCCGCGACCGCAAGCAAGGCCTCGGCGTCGCCAACGATGTTCGACAACGTGACCGTGCCCATCAACTCGCGGCGAGCGTGCATCGCCTCGTCGCTCATGTCGAACTCACGGAACGGGCCGCCTCGGTAAAACAGGTACGGCAGCATCACGTAGTAGCCCGCGCTCGCGAGTCGCCACGCCATGTCCTTCAGCGCCGGGCGGATACTTGGCGCGTCCATGAGGTAGAGCACCACCGGATGCGGCCCGTCATGTTCGGGGTGGATGACGAAGGTCTTCATACTCCCGTCGGGCGTAACAATGTCGAGTTCCCGTTCGATCATGCGCGCAGTCTGGCATGTGGCGAGCGCCACGCCCGACGCTCTCACCCGTTACGACGTGTAACTTCGTTGCCTGATGCAACCATCATGGCCGGAGGGCTACCGGTGACCGCCTCGACGCAGACCACGCAGAACACGAGCGATGACACCGACCAGTACCGGTGGCTTGTGATGGCAGTGGTGCTCATCGGCACGCTGATGGTCAGCCTCGACACCACGATCGTCAACATTGCACTGCCGCGCATCCGCGTCGATTTGCACGCAGGTACAGGCATCGAGTGGGTCGTGACGTCGTATCTCCTTGCGGTCGCGGCGTCGCAGCCCGCGACGGGCTGGCTCGCGGATCGCTTCGGTCGCCGCCGCGTGTTTCTGTGGTCGCTCGCCGCGTTCACTGCAGCTTCGCTGTCGGCGGCAGTCGCGCCGAACCTTGCCGCGCTCATCGGGTTTCGTGTGTTGCAAGGCTTCGGTGGCGGCGCACTCATACCCGTTGGGATGGCCATCGTCGTCGAGTTGTTCCCGGCCGAACGACGCGGTCGCGCCATGAGCGTTTGGGGTGTCGCTTCGATGGCCGCGCCAGCGATCGGGCCGACACTTGGCGGCTACCTCGTGACCGAGGTGAACTGGCACTGGCTGTTCCTCATCAACGTGCCGATGGGAACGCTCGGCCTGTTCTTGGGCCTACGACTGTTGCGTGACTCGGGCTATCGCAACAACCGGCGATTCGACACGCTTGGACTGCTACTCGGTGGCATCGGCCTTGCGGTCACGTTGTTCGCAGTGACGAAGGCCAACGATTGGGGTTGGATGAGCGGGCGCACGTTGCTCGTCAGCGCTATCGGCGTATCGATGCTCATCGGATTCGGTGTGCACGAGCGGCGTTGTGCCGAGCCAATGATCGACCTCGCGATCTTTCAACAGCGCGTGTTCTCCCTAGCGATGATCATCACGTTGTTCATCACCGCGGCGCAGTACACGCGGCTCGTGTTCGTGCCGCTCGAGCTCGAGACCATCCGCGGATACACCGCGTTCCACGTCGGGCTGTTGCTGACGCCGCAAGCGCTCATCACCGCCGTCGGCATGATGATCGGAGGCAACCTCGTCGACCGCATCGGCGCGCGCGTTCCTGTGATGATCGGCGCGGGAATGATGTGCTGCGCGGCCGTCTCGATCAGCCGCATCGGCCTGCACACGAGCCCCGTGCTCATCGTCGCCGCGCTGTGCCTGCAGGGCGGCGGCTTCGGATTGTGCGCGATGCCGACGACCGTTGTGGCCATGAACACGCTGCCGCCGCAGTGGGTGGCTCAAGGTGCGGCGCTGCGCTCGCTCAACTCACAAGTGTCAGGTGCGATCGCGATCTCGGTGTTGTCCGCATTGGTCGCCACACGTATAGGAAGCGGCCATCCGTCGCT
>JAYUFA010000545.1:0-3196 GCA_043738925.1 Actinomycetota bacterium | reverse complement strand
CTTCGACCATGCGAATTTGCATGCCGCGCTGCTCACACAGCCGAGCGATGTCCTTGGGCGCAAGACCGGCCTCGGTCATGGGCCCGATGATGGCTGCCCAAATCGACGCGCCACGGAAACCGCCGTCGATGCCCGCTTGGACGAGTTCGATCAAGCCTGCTTCGTCGCAGTGCATCGGGTCGACACGGAAGCCCGCGAAGCACATCGTCAAATCGTCGAGATCGAACGCCATCACCTTTCCTTTCGTGTCGCGCGTGACGGTACTCGCGCTGCGGGTCCAAGGCCACTGGACCAGGGGAAACGTTCAATCTTGACGCCGAAATGCCGATGGAGAACCCATGACGGTCATCGTGGTCGTGTATTGGGCGTGGGTGGCGGTCTCGCTTGCCATCCTCACGAGGCGTGCTTTTCGTCGACTCAGCGGACGCTCCGCGCGGCCGACGACGATCGATGTCCCGGGCTACATTGCGACGCAACCAAACCGGCTTGCGATGTCGTTGCCGCGCGCTGCGTTCGAATCTGGCGGGAGCGACGACGTCATCGCGCATGCCAAGGCGGCGCTCGCGGCCCACGCGGAAGCG
Organism: Actinomycetota bacterium; assembly: GCA_043738925.1. Taxonomy (GTDB): domain Bacteria; phylum Actinomycetota; class Acidimicrobiia; order Acidimicrobiales; family WLNW01; genus WLNW01. The sequence continues at coordinate 2,615 of JAYUFA010000545.1, read as the reverse complement.
TCGGTCCGCGCTTCCACCACGTTGCCCCAACCGTCGCGATCGCCAATCGCCGGACCGCGCGTCACCCTCGCCACCGCCCTTGCCGGCATCGCTATGCCGAGCGATCTCGCGCCCCTCGCGCACATTGACGGAGCTGATCCCGATCGGCGCGCCGTGTTCACGACCAGTGGTCGCACTGCGGAGATCGTCGGCGTCGACATGGCGACCGAGCTCGAGCGCCTCGGCTTCGAGATGCATCCCGTCGGCCCACTCGACGCGATCGCTCGTCGCGGCGACGACGCGCTTACGGTGCGCGTGCGCGCCATCGGACCCGAGCCCAAGAAGGGCCCTGCCGACCGGAACTACCCCACCGCCCGCGCCGGGAGTGTCGTGCTCGATCTCGAGCTCAGCTGAACTGACTCGCTGTCATTTCGGACCCGGCGCTGGCAGAACGCTGAGACCGAGCTCGCGGAGTTGCTTGGGGTCAACCGGCGTCGGTGAGTTCGTCATCGGATCGGTGCCCGACTGCGTCTTCGGGAACGCGATGACCTCGCGAATGTTCTCCTCACCGGCGAGGATGGCCACGAGACGGTCGATACCGAACGCGAACCCGCCGTGCGGTGGCGCCCCGTAGCGGAACGGCGTCAGGAAAAACCCGAAGCGCTTCATGGCCTCGTCGGGGCTGATCCCCAGCAGGTTGAAGATGCGCTGTTGCAATTCGGGCTCGTGAATCCGGATCGACCCCGATCCGAGCTCCCAGCCGTTGAGCACCAGGTCGTAGGCGCGGCTTCGCACGTTCATCGGGTCGGTTTCGAGCTTGTCGATGTCGTCCGGATGTGGTCGGGTGAACGGGTGATGACCGGGACGCGGTCGACCGTCGTCGGTGACGCCGACGAACATCGGAAAATCGACGACCCACACGTAGCGGTAGGGGCCTTGGTGCACCGGTGGCCGGCCGAGGTCGTTGCGCAACTGACCGAGCACTTCGCAGGTGGTCATCCACTCGTCGGCAACGACGAGCAACAAGTCACCCGGTTCGGCCGCGAGGGCACTGCACAACCCGATCCGCTCGTCGTCGGTGAGGAACTTCGCGACCGGTGATTCGAGGGTGCTGGCCTCCCCCACCCGCATCCACACGAGCCCCTTGGCGCCGAGCTTCTTGGCGCGGTCGGTCATCGCGTCGAGCTTGTTGCGCCCGAATTCGTCGGCACGACCAGGTACACGAATGCCTTTGATTGCCGCCGCTCCTGCGAACGCCTTGAACCCGGTCGACGCGAACACTGCGGTGAGGTCGACGAGTTCCAACGCAAAGCGCAGGTCAGGTTTATCAGCGCCGTAGCGGTCCATGGCCTCGTGCCAGGTGATGTGCGGAATGGCATCGGGCCGCTCACCGGTGACGGCTTCGGCCGCGTCGAGCACGGCTTCGCTGATCGCCTCGAGCACATCGTCCTGATCGACGAAACTCATCTCGGCGTCGAGCTGCATGAACTCGTACTGGCGATCGGCGCGTAAGTCTTCATCGCGCAGACAGCGCGCGATCTGGAAGTAGCGATCGAGCCCGCCGACCATGAGGAGCTGCTTGAACAGCTGTGGGCTTTGGGGCAACGCGTAGAACGAACCCGGATCCTTGCGCGACGGAACGAGAAACTCGCGGGCGCCCTCAGGTGTCGATGGCATCAACATCGGAGTCTCGACTTCAACGAAGCCCTGGCGTTCCATTGCTCGCCGCACCGCGCTGTTGACGGCGGAGCGCGTGCGTAGGTTGCGTTGCAAACGTTCGCGCCGAAGATCGAGGTAGCGGTAACGCAAGCGGACGTTCTCGTCGACATCGTCCGCGCGCGCGTCGAGCGGGAACGGCGGGGGTTCAGCTGCGGCGATGACCTCGACAACACAGTCCTGAATCTCGATCTCACCGGTACCCAACCCGGTGTTGACGGTGCCCGTCGGCCGTGCGCGCACGACACCAGTGATGCGCGCCACGTACTCGCTACGCAGATCGTGATTGCCGCCGACAACGCACTGGACGAGACCGGTGTGATCGCGCAGATCGATGAACGCAAGGTGTTCACCGTGCTCGCGTCGCCGCGCCACCCAGCCACACAACGACACCGTGCGACCGGCGTCGGCGGCGCGCAAGGTGCCACAGAGATCGGTGCGCAGTCTCGTTGCCTGAGATTGACTCACGGCATTTCCTCCATCGCTAGGGGTGTGTGCAGCCGCGTGATGATCTGGGCGACCACATCGCGCCGCGCAATGCGTCGTTGGCCGGTGCTGCCGCGCAGGTCGCGCAGGGTGACCTCGTCGGCCGCGTGCTCGTCGGTGCCCACCAAGACGGCGAGCCGTGCCCGCGAACGGTCGGCCGCCTTCATCTGCGCCTTCATCGAACGGTTGTCGAAAGCGCGGTCGGCGGCGATGCCATGACGACGCAGCTCGTCGGTCAACGCCAACGCCTCGAACCCGCCCGTGGTATCGACCACGAACACGTCAACGGTGGTGTCGTCCACCGGGAACGATCCCTCGGCGTCGCACGCGAGCAGTGTGCGTTCGACACCGAGCGCGAAACCAATACCCGGAGTCGGCTCGCCGCCAAGTTGCTCGACGAGCCCGTCGTAACGACCACCGCCACCGATCGCGCT
>JAYUFA010000544.1:0-3197 GCA_043738925.1 Actinomycetota bacterium | reverse complement strand
CTCAGCACCTCGCCGCGCAGCTCACGATCGCGCCGCCCTCGCCCGACGCCGGGCGAACCGTGGCGGAAGCGCTCGACGCCTGGCTCGAGACGAGCGCGCCGACGTGGGCGGCCTCGACCCAGCGCGACCAAGCAAGTCGCGTGGCGCTCGTCAAGCGTGATCCGATCGTGCGCGTCGAGGTCGGCCGGCTCACCGTGGCCGACGTCGATCGGTGGCATGCGCGCGTTCGGTCCGCGGGCGTCGGCGAATCGTCGCTGCGGAACCAGCACCTCGTGCTGCGCGCCGGCATGACGCAGGCGGCGCGGTGGGGCTGGGTGAGCACGAACGTGGTCGCGCTTGCGACGCTCGGTCGACGCAAGAGCCAACCGCGCGGCGCGCTCTCCGTCGAGGAGGTGCGCGCCGCGATCGCAGCTGCGTCGCGGCGCGATCCGGCGGCCGGCCTCGCGCTGCGCCTCGCCGCGGTGACCGGAGCTCGGCGAGCCGAGCTCTGCGCGTTGCAGTGGACCGACCGCGTCCTCGACAAGCTCACCATCGACTCGAGCATCGCCATCGTGCGCACCGGCCGCGTTGGTGACAAGCGCCAGCCGACACTGCTCGATGAAGCGACCAAGACTGCGAATCGACGGGTGGTCCGTCTCGACGAACGAACGGTCGCGGCGTTCGAAGACATCGAACGCGAGCGAGCGCAATGGGGACCTTGGGTGCTGCAAGTCGGCGATCGCCCGATGAACCCGGAACGGCTCTCGGGATGGTGGGCGGCAGCGCGCCGTGACGCCGCGATCGAGACACGGTGGCGACTGCACGACCTTCGCCACTGGTCCGCCACCGAGGCGATCGGTCACGGTCACGACATCCGAACCGTGGCCGGGCGATTGGGACACGCCAACCCGGCGATGACGCTGCGCACCTACGCGCACGCCATCGATGGTGCCGATGCCGGTGTCGCCGCCACGTTGGCCATTGCCCTGGACGGTGCAACGTGAAGCAACGCTTCGTGCGCGCTGATAGTGAGCTGCGCGACGACACGGTGGTCGTCGTGCGCGGCGGCGCGCTTCGAGCCGAGCTGATCAGTCAGGACGCGCAACGAACGCACGTCGCGTACGGCGTCTATGCGATCTCGGTCTTCGCAGCTGACGGCGTGACCGTCGACGAGCTGGCGCAGGAGCCTCCGCTGGTGCGGTTCGACGCGATGACGCTCATGACCGTCGGTGCGATTCGTTCCGCAGGTCTGGCGATCAGGCCGACGGGCCGCAACCCGCTTCATCACAGCATCGACTTCGACGACCTCGACGACGGTGTCGCGCGTCTGCTCGGCTGCGAGCATCGAACGATCGTCAACCCGTATCATGAGCTTTGAGACGGGAGGCCGACGTGCACCTCGAGATCGATCTCGAAACCGACTTGAACGGACAGGACGACGACGGCCTCGGCTGGGGCCTGCTCGCCGATGCGCGTCATCCCGAGCGGATCGTGGTTGGTCGAATGGTGCTGGCCGGCAACTCCGAAGCCATTGCCGTCGTGCGGGTCGTCGCCATCGACGAGGACGGCCAGGTGCACTTCACGATCCTGCCCGGACCAGTCACCAAGAACCGGCACCTCCTCGACCACACGGCCGTCTGACGCTGCGATTCTTGCGGGCATCGGTTATTGCGTCACGGCCGCTTCGGTCGGCTTGAGCGCCGCAGCATGTTCGCTAGGAGCCGCTGATTCGCGCGTGGGCGTGGGTCGAAGCCCTGTTGCGCCTTGAGCTTGTCATAGTTCGGTTGGAACTCGGCGAAGCGCGCGTCTAGTTGGTCGTTGGAACAAAGCGACTTCCACGCCTCGTTGAAGGAAGCTCGCTCGAGGTTCAGCTCCATGCCTCGTTCCCAATCGCGCCACGTCTGCAGAGTCACCCGGCCTTTGGCCCGGTAGAACACCTCCTCGTCGCAGAGCGCGTAGTAGTCGTGAAAGACCCGGAGTTCGGCGATGGTTGGGTCCACGAGCTCACGACGCCCCAGAACGACATCGTCGGGAAGGCGACCGAGGATGCTCTCGTACCGGTCGACGAACCTCGCTTCGAACTGCGCCACGGAACTGCGCCTCGACTGCCAGAGCTGCCCGAGGGCGGCTAGCCGCCACCCTCTGCCGAGGCCGAAGGACGGTCAACCCCGAGCGCCGCGCTCAAACTAGCGGGGAGGGGACGGACTGCCCGGCTACAGCGTGCTCGAGCCCGTCGATCGGTCCCGCGCAACAGCAGCGCAGACCCGTGCTCTTCGCCGACATGGGCGCGTCCAAAGTGTTGCGCGACGCACCGGAGGCCAATAGACACACTTGCAGGTTCCGACCTCCGGCCGGACCTGCACGTGCTCACCGCTACCGGCCCCGGCGCCGAGGGCCTGACCAATGTGCGACTTCTCGCGCCGATGATGTCGCGAACGCGAGGTCCGGCGACGCAGATAGTTGGACATGACAACACTCAACGCACAGCGCAACGCCACCACGCCAGCCATCTACGAGGTCGACCGCGGCGACGCGCGCCTTCATCCGACGCGTCGGTCGGCTGTCTCGGTCGGCGGACGCAAGACCTACACCGTCGAGCAGGCAGCCGTGCTCCTCGGCATTTCGCGGACCAGCGCGTACCAGTGCGTCAAAACGGGCGAGCTACCCTCGCTACGCCTCGGCAGACGCATCCTCGTGTCGGGCGGCGTGCTCGACGAGCTCCTCGCCGCACCGCAACGATGATCAACGATCGACATGTCGCCGACGGCTGACGGCGCTGGGATGCCGGCCCGCAGCGCTGAATCATGAGCTGCGGATCGGCCAGAAACGCCTCGCGCAACACCAGACAACGTTGCGCGTCGGCCTGCACGACTATTGCGCGTCCGAACGCGGCCTCGGCATCGATCGACCATCGCGTGATCGATCGGTACCCGTCGCGCTGAGGATCGTCTTGCCGGTCATCGATGCAGGCCGCCCTCCCAAACAGGTCCTCGACGGCACAGCCGGTCGGAACGTGGTCGACGGAGTTTGCTGGCTCTGTGAGGTTGCAGTCATGATGCAGGAGACCGTCGGTACGCAGAAGGCGCCATATGCTGGCTTGTGTATCAGGCGACCGAGACTTTGGCGAGAAGGGGTTGCTGAAGGCCTACGAGCGGCTTGTACGTGAACTCGACTCCGGTCGCAACGATGACGCAATGCTGACGCTGGCCGAGGTGCTC
>JAYUFA010000543.1:0-22345 GCA_043738925.1 Actinomycetota bacterium | reverse complement strand
TACAGCGAGTACTCGAGCGCACCGGGATGCGCGTCGCATTCAGTGGTGAAGCCGCGCCGTGCTGCGGCGCCCTGCAGCAACATGCGGGGCTGAGCCGGCACGCACACCGCTTGGCCGACCGCACGATGCGGGCGCTCCCCGGCGAGCAGCCCATCCTCGTCGACTCGGCGGGTTGCGGTGCGATGCTCAAGGACTACGGTCGCCTTGTCGGTACGCCCGAGGCGCACGCATTCAGTGCGCGTGTGCGTGATGTGCACGAGTGGTTGGCTCAGCGAATGGACGATCTCCCGATCGCACCTGAGGCCCCGGCCGGGACGGCGAGGCCGCTCGTCACCGTGCAAGATCCCTGTCACCTTCGTCACGTGCAACGCGCCCACCTCGCGGTGCGTAGCGTCCTCTCGCGCTACGTCGACCTCGTCGAGCTTGACGACGACGGCCTCTGTTGCGGCGCCGGCGGCGCGTATTCCGTATTGCAGCCCGACATGGCCCGCGCGATTCGTAGCCGCAAGGTGGCATCGATCGAGCGGGCCGGTACCACGGTCGTCGCCAGCGCCAATCCCGGCTGCTCGATGCATCTCTGTGCCGCGGGTGTCGATGCCCGTCATCCACTGGTCATCGTCGACGGAATCATCAACGCAGGGGGACCTCATGGCCGGTGAATTCGACGAGATCCGCGTACGCCTCGAGGCCGTCAGCGAAGAGCTTGCCGATCTGGCGATGGTTCGACTCAAGGAATCGATCGACGCGGGAGGCATCGAACTGCCGGTTGACGAGAAGCGCCTCGCACGCGCTCGTCGAGCGGTGCAAAAGGCCATCGGGATTCTCGCCGACACCTGAAACCGCTCGGGCGCTACCTATCCCGCGTCGTTGATGGCGTCGACCATGGCGCGGAGGCGGGCATACCCGTGGCGGTTGTAGCGGAACGCGATGCGGGGCAGGTGGACGACGTCGTCATCCTCGCGCTCGCTGTCGGTGGCGTCGATCCGCTCGACTCCACCGGATGTGATGATGTCGGCAAAGTCGGTGCTCAGCTGCTTCAGCACCTCGTCGCTGAGCGTGGACTGCACGCGGATGACGAGCCGATTTCCGACCCACCGCATCGAGTGATAGCTGCGATAGAAGCGACAGATGTGCTCGACGGCGTCGAGCGGGTCATGGCTCACGTGCACGAACGCAAGATCCGCCGCCGACACGTACCCGTCGACGAGGAGCTCCTCACGCACGAACCGCAGCCATTGCTCCCAGTAGTCACCCCCGGGCTCGTCGAGCAGCACCATCGGCACGAGGAACGACTTGCCGGTCTGCATCAGCGTCAACGCTTCGAAAGCCTCGTCGAGCGTGCCGAATCCACCGGGTGCGACACAGATGGCGTGCGACTCCTTCACGAAGGTGAGTTTGCGCGTGAAGAAGTAGCGAAAGTTGACCAGCTTGGGGTCGTCGCCAAGGACGACGCTTGCCTTCTGCTCGAAGGGCAGCTGGATGTTGACACCGAAGCTGTTCGCAGCGCCCGCGCCTTCGAGCCCCGCGGTCATGATGCCGGGCCCGGCACCGGTGATGATCATCCAGTCGCGGTCGGTGAGGGCCGCCGAGAACGCATGCGCAGCCGCGTATGCCGGGTGATCGACCGCCGTTCGGGCCGAACCGAACACCGAGCATTTCCGCACCTCGCGATAGGGCGCGAAAACACCCAGCGCGTAGCGGATCTCTTTCAAGGCCGCGTTGACCAGCTTGCGGTCGCCGCGCGTCACGTCCTCGCGTCCCAGCCGGACGGCACTGACCAGCAACTCGAAGATCTGGTCGGCGTCCTCGGTGATTTCTGCCGCGGACAGAAGCTCCAGAATCGCGGCGTCAAGTTCACCACGACCGGTGCGATAGCGAGGCGACAATGTCATGCTCGCAGCCTTTCAGCTTTCGACGAGAAGCGGGATCCTTACTCGTCCCCGTGCCACAGCCGGTGATGTGGCGGCGGCGCCGTCGCTGGTGATGGCGAGGTGGTCATACGTGGTGTTGCGCTGCACGAGGCGACGTCCCAACGGCTCAACCAGCCCAAGGAAGTCGGTCGCGGTCACGCCTTGACCGTGCTGGGCGCCGGCCGCACGTGAGATGTTCTCGTTCATCAGCGTGCCACCGAGATCGTTGACGCCGGCATCGAGGAGCTGTCGCACCCCCTCGAAGCCGATTTTCACCCACGATGCCTGGATGTTGTCGATGCTGCCGTGGTACGCGATGCGACCAATCGCGTGCATAAGAACGGTCTCGCGAAAGGTCGGTCCGCGACGCGACTTCTTTTGTAGATAAATCGGCGCTGCCATGTGTACGAAGGGAAGGGGCACGAACTCTGTGAAGCCACCCGTTTCGGCCTGCAATGCCCGAGTCCGCACAATGTGGCGCGCCCACGATCGGGGCTGCTCGACCGAACCGAACATGATGGTGACGTTCGACCGCAAGCCGACACCGTGCGCAGTGCGGTGTGCGTCGAGCCATTGCTCGGTGTTCACCTTGTCGGCGCACAGGATGGCACGCACTTCGTCGTCGAGGATTTCCGCGGCCGTACCGGGCAGCGTGCGCAAACCGGCGTCCCTCAGGCGTATCAGATAGAGATCGAGTGGCTCGTTGTTGCGCCGCGCCCCTTCGGTGACCTCGAGCGCAGTGAAAGCATGCACGTGTATGTCGGGAACTGCCGACTTCACCGCGCGCACCACTTCGAGGTAGTAGTCACCGTCGAAGTCGGGGTGGATGCCGCCCTGCAGACAGACTTCCGTGGCACCAAGCTCCGCGGCCTCGACGGCGCGGCGCTGCATTTCGTCGAGCCCGAGCAGATACGGGTTGCCACGCAGGTTCAGCGACAGCGGACCCTTCGAGAAGCCGCAGAACTTGCATTTGAACGTACAGATGTTGGTGTAGTTGATGTTGCGGTTGGCAACCCAGGTGACGTCGTTGCCGTTGACCTGGCGCCGAAGATCATCGGCGACCTCAGCGACGACGCGGACCTCGTTGCCGCGTGCGCCGAACAACGTGGTGATGTCGTCCTCGTCGACGACGTGGCCGTCACCGACGGCCCGGAGGATGGCCGCAACGCGACTGGTGGGCGCAGCGACGCGCGTCGCCGGTATCACCAGCATTGCTGGTGGCGCGATGCCGCCCGAGTACCACTGCGTCGATGGTTCGCCGACCTGGATGACCTCGGCGCCGTCGTCGACGTTGCGCGTGCCGGCGATCTTCTCGGGGAACACCGCGCCGGGGTCGTCGCGGCCAAGCCCCTCGGCATCACTGCGGTCCATCACCGCAAATCGCAACGCAGCATCGAGCCACACCTCGGGTCGCAGCACATACTCGGGATAGATCGTGAGCCTCGGCGCCAGCTCGAAACCACGTGCCGCGCTCACCGCGCGGATGCTGTCGACCGCGGGCCATGGGCGCTCGGGGTTCACGTGATCGGCCGTGATCGGCGAGACACCACCCCAGTCGTCGATACCCGCATCGAGCAGGATCCCGAAATCGTCGCTGAGGTTCGGGGGCGCCTGCAGATGGATGGACGCAGGCAGGATCACGCGAGCCAGCGCGATGGCGTCAAGATAGTCCTCGGGCGGGCACGGACGCGCGGCGTGCATTGCGGTGCCGGACTTCGGCAAGAAGTTCTGGACGATCACCTCTTGCACCTGGCCGTGCCGCTCGTGCGACGCGACGATGGCCTGCAACGCTGCGATGCGATCAGCACGGCTCTCACCGATGCCGACGAGGATGCCCGTCGTGAACGGAATGCGCAGCTCTCCCGCAAGCTCGAGCGTGTCGAGGCGACGCTGGGGTTCTTTGTCGGGCGCGCCGCGATGACAATCGAGTTTGGCGTTGAGCGATTCGATCATCATGCCTTGTGACGGCGAAACGCCTCGGAGCAATGTCATCTCGTCGAGGTAGAGGGCACCGGCGTTCGCGTGGGGCAACAGGCCGGTCTCGTCGAGCACCAGCTTGGCCATCGCTGCGAGGTACTGGACGGTGGAGGAGTAGCCGTGCTCGGCCAGCCACTCCGCGGCAACGGGGTAGCGCAACTCGGGCCGCTCGCCGAGGGTGAACAGCGCCTCATGACAACCCTGTTTCGCACCGGCTCGGGCGATGGCCAACACCTGCTCGGGCGAAAGATAGGGCGACTCGATCCTCGCCGGCGGCTTCGCAAAGGTGCAATACCCGCACTTATCGCGGCACAGCATCGTCAGCGGGATGAAGACCTTCGGTGAATAGGTGACCCGCGTGCCGAACGCGCCATCGCGCACACGGCGGGCCTCGGCCATCAGATCGGCGGGGGCGGCCGCAAGCAGATCAGCGGTGGCAATGGTTGTCACGAGAACCCCGGTGCGTTCAGATGCGGACCGTCGAAAGGTGGACGGTTCAGAGGTGGACATGGTGACCCGCTGACGCCGAAACCGGCTCACAACGGTCGGACGGGTCATGCGCGCTGCGCGCGCCGGGTCGGCTACGAATCTGACGAGGTGAGATGGTCTCGTCGCAACGCCAACACACAAAGACCTGATCGAGCGGTTCGCCGCAGGCATCGTGTACGAGCACCACAGGCGGATCGTCTCCTGCCAGGTGCTTGTCACCCCAATGCATGAACGCAACGAGTGCGGGGGACAGGTCGAGGCCCTTTGCCGTAAGGCGATACTCGTACCGGACGGGCCGTTGCTGGTATGGGACCTTCGCCAGAATGCCATGCTCGACGAGCTTGGCGAGACGATCGGTGAGCAGGTTTCGTGCGATCCCGAGGTCGGTCGCGAAGTCGTCGAAACGCCGAACGCCACGGAACGCGTCACGCAGAATCAGCAGGGTCCACTTCTCGCCAATGACCTGCAACGTGCTCGATATCGAACAGGTCAGCGAGTCAGGAGCGTGATGAACCTGGCGCTCGCGCGGCAACGTCGGCGTTTGCATCGGCCGGACGATAGCAGGTCAGTTGCAAATCGCAACTGACCTATTTCAACGTGTGCGATTTCGCGGTCAGGGTGCCGAGGAGTTCGTCGAAGCTCTTGACGAAGGCCGACACGCCCTCGTCCTCGAGCACCTTGGCGACATCGGCAAGGTCAAGACCCACGGCGTGGAGTTCGGCGATGAGGCGGCGGGCGTCTCCGACGCCGATATCGATGGTGCGAGCAACCGTGCCGTGGTCCTCGAACGCGGCGATCGTCGCGTCGGGCAACGTGTTGACGGTGTCGGGCCCGATGAGGTCATCCACATACATCGTGTCGACATAGGCCGGGTTCTTGGTCGAGGTCGAAGCCCATAAGGGGCGCTGCTTGCGGGCACCGTGGCGGGCCAACGCCTCCCAGCGGGGGCCGGCGAATCGTTCGACGAACAACTCATAGGCGAGCTTGGCCTGCGCGACTGCCGCCCGCCCGCGCAACGCCAGTGCGGAGGGTGTACCGAGCGCGTCGAGACGACGATCGACCTCGGTATCGACGCGGCTGATGAAGAACGACGCCACGCTGGAGATGCGCGACAGGTCAGCCGACGGGTGGGCGTGCAAGTACTTCTCGAGGCCACTGATGTACGCCTCGATGACCTCGGCGTAACGCTCGATCGAGAAGATGAGCGTGACGTTGATCGAACGACCCTCGGCGATCATCTGACGAATGGCCGGCACACCCTCGGCCGTGGCCGGGATCTTCACGTACACGTTCGGCCGGGCGACGATGTCCCAGAGATGGCGAGCCGCGGCTTCGGTTCCCGCGGTGTCACGTGCGAGCGTGGGGTCGACCTCGACGGACACGTAGCCATCGATCGCGTCACTCGTGTCGTAGACCGGCCGCAAGATGTCGAGCGCATGGTGAATGTCATCGACCACGAGAGCCCAGTAGCTCGTCTCGACCGAGCTGCCCGCCTCGAGCAGCGAGCGGAACTGCGCGTCGTAGTCGGTGCCGGTCGACATGGCCTTTTGGAAGATCGATGGATTGGAGGTGATGCCACGCACCCCCTGCTCGACCCAGCGGGCCAGTTCGCCGCTGGTGATCCAGCCGCGTTTGAGATTGTCCAACCAGGGGCTCTGGCCTTGCGTGGCGTGAAGTTCTTGAAGACGGGTCATGACGACTTCTTCCTGCCGAGCAACGCACGTGCGTGCTCGGCGACGTTCGACGGATTGATACCCAACTTGTCCATCACGACCTCGCCTGGGGCCGAAGCACCGAAGCGATCGATGCCCACGTTGACCTCGGCCCATCGCCGCCAGCCGAACGTGACGCCTGCCTCTACCGATACGCACGGAACGCCGGGCGACAGCACCGAGTCGATGTAGGACGACGTCTGCGCCTCGAAGTTCGTCCAGCACGGCATCGACACCACACGCGCCCGCACACCATCCGCAGCCAGTAGCGCAGCTGCGGCCACGCACACCGACACCTCACTGCCGGTGCCGATCAGCGTCAGGTCGGGAGCGTCACCGCCGTCGGCCAGCACATACGCACCACGCGCAACGCCATCGGCCGCGACTGCATCGAGTATCGGAAGGTTCTGGCGCGACAAGATGAGCGCCGTGGGCCCGGGGCCGCGCACGGCCTCGACCCACGCCTGCGCGGTTTCGTTGGCGTCACCCGGCCGAATCACACGTAGCTGCGGGATGGCTCGCAGCGCGGCGATCTGTTCGATGGGTTGATGCGTCGGACCGTCCTCGCCGACGCCAACGGAGTCGTGCGTGAACGAGTAGATCACGTGCGCCTGCGACAGCGCTGCGAGGCGTACCGCCCCGCGCATGTAGTCGCTGAATACCAAGAAGGTGCCTCCGACGGGCAGCATGCCGCCGTGCAGCGCCATGCCATTCATGAGGCCACCCATGCCGTGCTCACGCACACCGAAGTAGATCTGGCGACCCTCGGGCGAACCAACACCCATCACGCCATGACCCTTGAGAACGGTGCCGGTGTTGCCGGTGAGGTCAGCACCACCACCAACGAGGCTGGGCACCATGTCGACCAACGCTTCGAGGCATTGGCCACTCGCAACGCGCGTCGCAATCGCCTTGTCGGAGGTGGCCCAGCCCGGCAGCTTCGCTTCCCATCCGGCGAGGCCCCCCGACGTGAGCACCGCTTCATAGCTGGCGCGTTGAGGTGCAGCCAACGCCTCGCGTCGAGCTTGCCACGCAGCCCGCTTCGCGGTGCCCCGCGTCCCGTTGGCGCGGTACCAGGTGATCACGTCATCGGGTGCCCAGAACTTCTCGTCGGGCATCCCCATCGCCGTCTTGGTGACCGTGATCTCTGCGTCGAACAACGCGTAACCGTGCGCGTGCGGATCGTCCTGCTTCGGCGAGTGCGGCGCGATGTGTGAGCGAAGCACCAACAGCGACGGCCGATCCTCGACGGCCATGGCGCGTCGAATGGCGGCCTCGAGGGCGTCGAGATCGTCGGCCACCTCGCCGAGACGCTCGACGTGCCATCCATAGGCCTCGAACCGCGCACCCGCGTCGTCGTGCAACGACAGCTCCGTGGGGCCGTCGATCGTGATGTGGTTGTCGTCGTAGATCGCGACAAGACGCCCGAGTTGTTGGAAACCCGCCAAGGAGGCGGCTTCATGGCTGATGCCTTCGGAGAGGCATCCATCGCCGGCGATCACGAACGTGTGGTGATCACAGACCTCGGTGCCGAAGCGGGCGCGCAGGGAGCGCTCGGCCATCGCCATGCCGACTGCGTTCGCGAGGCCTTGACCCAGCGGCCCGGTGGTGACCTCGACGCCTGCGGTGTGATGCACCTCAGGATGGCCGGGCGTGGCCGAGCCCCACTGACGAAACTGCTTGAGGTCGTCAAGCGTGAGGCCGTATCCGTTGAGGTACAGCATCGAGTACAGCAGTATCGATGCGTGGCCCGCCGAGAGCACGAAGCGATCGCGGTCGGGCCATTGCGGGTCGGCTGCGTCAAAGTTCATGATGCGCGACCACAGCACGTGGGCGAGCGGCGCGAGGGCCATCGCCGTGCCCTGATGACCCGACTTGGCCGCGTTCGGCGCGTCCATGGCAAACCCACGGATGACGTCGATGGCGCGGCTTTCGATGTCGATCATGGTGGTGGGTCTCGCTTCGGTCAGGCCCGGTGCAGGCAGCACCGCCGAGCCTAATCGCCGCCGATCCCGTCGTTGGCGATCGCTCAGTCGAACACGAGGACCGACGCAGTGAAACCGTGGAGGAAGTTGCGACCCCCGACGGGCCCGACCTCGCCCGCGCAGAACATGCCTGCGACCGCCGGGCCGACCGACTCGGCCACGATGGACGCGTCGTGGTCGGCAACGCCGAACAAATGTGATCCACGCCCATTGCACGTGAACACCAGGGCCGCGGCGCCGCTGGTGGCGCTCATCATTGCCCGTAGGTCCTCGTCCGCGGTCACGGCGTCGCGCACCTGGAACTGCACCGTGGTACCCGCTTGCACCAGATCACCAACGGCCACAGCGCCACTCTCGCGATTCGCACCCAGAACGTTGCGCACCAAGAAGTCGCCCCGCGCGAACACGCTCTTGCGTTCGTCGATCACGAAGCCCGCATGCAGGCCACGCGAAAGTAAGGCACGATCCGACGGCGACGCGGTATCGACGAGACGTTCCACACGATCAAGGGCACGCCGGCCGCCGAGTTCGTGAATGAAGTTGCCTTCGGCGCGCGTGACGATGAAGGGATCGCCGATCGGGCGGCATCCCTGCGACACCACCGTGTGCGTGCCCACGTCGTCGAACAACAATGCGACCGCGCCGTCGTCGAGCAGCAGATCGTCGAGCACGAGACGATTGCCACCGGGGCCGCGGGCGGCCGACGCGAGTCCGCCGACAACGGTGAGCTGTGGCGCTTCGGTACCGACACTCTGCAGGAACGCGTCCGTCGGAAACGTGTGCGGATCGGCCAGCAGCACAAGCGTGCGTGGCTGGGCGCCGATGTCGGGCGGCAAACCGGTGATGTTCCAGCCGTCGTGATCGCGGAACGCGTCGAGACGCACACCACGCGCCGCGCCGACGCGTCCCGCCCAAAGCGATACCGCAGGTGCCTCCTCGATTTCCTCGGCACCACCAATGACCGAAACCGCGGTAGCCCCGACCAACACGCCGGGCGCGAGCGCAGCACGTACGACATCGACAAAGTTGCCCAGCGCACGTACGTGGGCGGCGGTGACAAAGATCAGAGCCACATCGGGTGCGTGCCCGACCTGATCGAGAACCTCCGCGACCACTTCACCGATGGCAGTGGACGCCACTGGATGGCGCGACGCTGCGGCCGCATAGCGACGCGACCCGGGCGGGCTCACGACAGCGGGGCCAACAGGGTGTAGGGCACCTTGGTCGGCGGACCGAGGTCGATGCGGCAATGCGCCTCGACCGTACCCGGCTCATCGAAGCTCAACTCGGCGCGAACGAGGCGGTAGTTGAACTTGCCGGGCTCGATCGCCAACGGTTGCGCGTTGCGGGCGATCTGCTCGCCGTCGCGATGAAAGGTGACCTCGAGCGCAGCGCTGGGCTTGCCGTCGGTCGGGCAGCGGACGATCACCACGAGGTGGGGCGAGATGGTCACCGGAAACGGACCAGGGGCGGGCGCGGAGAACTGCACACCGCCAAGGTCGATCCGCGTGGTTGGGCCTGGTACCTGGCGCAACTCGATGGTGTCGATGAACAACGCAGCCACGATCTCCATGGCCGCCGAGGCTATCGCCGGCTCAGCCGTCCGAAGGAACGTGCGCCACGACGATCTTCGGTGTCGCATGGCGCACCTTCAACCATCGCAGTTTCGCCATCGTGCGAATCGACCACCACGACGGGTCGAACTCTCGGCGGTGAAACGACAGCCGAGCCGAGGTCGGCGCGGCGTGGTGATTGTTGTGCAGACCCTCGCCCGCAGTGATGAGCGCTAACCACTGCACGTTGGTCGCCGAGGAGGCGTACGTGCGCTTGCCGAAGGTGTGTGCGACCGAGTTCACCGCACCCGACAGACCGAGATACAGCACCACGTGAAACGGTGCAGCGATGGCCGCTACCTTCCATCCGAACGCGATGCCAAGCAACACGACACCGACACCGAGGCCGAGCAAAGCGTGGTCGAAGATCAGACGATCGGCGCGCGTGCGCGGCAGGTCATGGGTGTATCTGGCGACCTGCACATCGTCACGGGCCACGCGGCGATAGAGCGCCGGATTGGTCAGCAGGACCCGCCGCCAGCCAAGGCGCGCTGGCGAATGCGGATCCTCGTTCTCGTCGGTGTACGCATGATGCTTGCGATGCACAGCGACCCACTGGCGCTCGCGCATGCCAGTAGTAAGCCAGAGGACGATCTTGAACGCTGCGCCCAACGGCCTGCTCGTGGAGAGCGCGCTGTGAGCGAGCCCGCGATGCAAGTACACCGTGGTGCAATAGTTCGCCACCATCGTGACGCCGAACCCGATGAGAAGACCGAGAAAGACCGTGTGCATGACCTGCGGAGATTAGCGGCTGCGAGGGCCCCGAGTGCATGTCGCGAACGGCGAATCTTCGCCCGCATGAGCATCTAGTCTCGGGACGATGTTGCGTCGGCTGACCCTTCCCGTCGTCCTGACGCTCACGCTGCTCGTCGCGGGCTTTCAGGCGTGGAACACCGACCGTCGCGCCGAACCGTCGCTCGCCACCGCTATCGGCGACGCGCCGCACGCCACCACTCCATTGTTCTCCGTGCGCCGCGCCCCTGCGTGGCTTCAACAGCCGACCGCCGACCGGTTGCTCCAGGGCGCACTTGACACCATCGTGGCCCTGTCGCCGACGGACACCTGCCTGGTCGTGTACGACAACGGACGCGTTCTCTACGAGCACAACCCGGCGATGCCGCTCGTGCCCGCGTCCACCGTCAAACTGCTCACCGCGGTCGCGGCGCTCGATCAACTCGGCCCGCAAGCAACGTTCGACACCACGGCCGTTGCGCAAACAAGTCCGCAGGGTGGCGTGCTCAACGGCAACCTGTGGATGATCGGCGGGGGAGACCCGATCTTGTCGACCGCCGAGTACATCGAGCGATTCGGCCAGCCTCAACCGTTCACCAACGCGGCCACCCTCGCCGAACGCATCGCGGCATCAGGCATTACGCAGATCCGCGGCGACATCGTTGGTGACGAGAGCCGCTATGACACCACGCGTTACGTATCCACCTGGGACCCATCGTTCATCGCCGCGCACGAGTCGGGGCCGCTGAGCGCGCTCGCTTTGAACAACGGGTTCTCGGCCTTTCCCAAGTCGAAGTTCAACACCACGGCAACGCCGGCGGAAGACCCGGCCAAACAGGCTGCCAATGTCTTGCGTCAGCTCCTCGTGCTGCGCGGTATCAAGGTCACCGGCACGGCACAACCCGGCAAGGCACCCGCCAACGCGACCGAGGTCGCCCGCGTGAGCGCGACGCTGACCGACGTGATCACCGAGATGCTGGGCCAGTCCGACAACTACACAGCAGAGTCGCTCACCAAAGAGCTCGGCCTGCACGCCTCGGCGCAAGGCAGTACTGCAGCCGGTGTTGCCGCCACGCATCAAGTGTTGGCGAACGCGGGCCTGCCGTTGCAAGGTGTCTCGGTGGTCGACGGCTCGGGCCTCGACCGCACGAATCGCATGACCTGCACCCTGTTGGCCGCGGTACTCGAACGCGCCGGGCCCAAATCGGCCATCGCCGGCGCGTTGCCGGTTGGTGGTCGCACGGGCACCCTCGTCGATCGCTTTCTTGGCACAAGCGCCACGGGCCGCATCCACGCGAAGACCGGCTCGCTTCGCAACAGTCGCGCACTCGCGGGTTTTGCCGACACCGGGTCGGCAGCTGAACCGCACACCCTGACGTTCGCCTATATCGCCAACCAGACCAACCTCAACGCGGAAGCCAACCTCCACGTACAGGATCAACTCGGCGTGGGCCTCACGGCGTACCCCCAGGGCCCGAGCCTCGCGGACCTCGGCCCGCGCTAAGCACCAACGGCGCACGTGGTGCGTGACGGCGATGAAACTGATCGACGTCGGACCGTAGCGCCGCCGAGGTCGGTGAGCACGATTCGATCGACGTTGCTACCGACTCGCGTCTTGCCACGTATCCTCAGCCGATGGGGCGCTCCGCGATGTTTCCGCTCGGGATGGTGCTGTTCCCGGCGCAGGTCCTGCCGTTGCGCATCTTCGAGCCGCGTTATCGCGTCATGATCGCCGACTGCCTGCGCGACGATGACGGCTTCGGCGTGGTGCTCATCGAACGCGGGAGCGAGGTCGGTGGCGGCGATGTACGCACCGGGGTCGGCGTGCTGGCGCGCATCGTGCAGGCGCAGCCGTATGACGACGGCCGATGGTCCGTGGTTGCGGTTGGAGCCGAACGCGTCCGCGTCACGCAATGGCTGCCAGACGATCCGTACCCGTGCGCCGACATCGAGCCGTTTCCCGACGTCGAAGCGACCGAGCCGCTCGAGCCGGCGGTCGCACGTGCCACCGAGCTGCTCCGTGGCGTCCTCGCAATGCGCAGCGAGCTCGGCGAACCCGGCCCGCCGGCCACCTTCGAGGTCAGCGCCAACCCCCTCACCGCCAGTTACCAGCTCGCCGCGTCGAGCCCGTTCGGCCCGATCGACCGCCTTGCGCTCCTCGCCGACCCCGGTCCGGTCGAACGCATCGCGCGGCTGATAACGCTCCTCGAGGACGAACGGTCGTTCTGCCAGGCACGTCTCGCGATGGAGACAGACCCGGACGAGCACGACTAGCCTCCGCTCATCTCAGACGCACGGGAACTGAACGTGGCGAAGAACGACGACAATCCGCAGAAGCCCAAGACCGCCGCCAAGGGCGACATCGCTGACGCCGTGAACATGGTCAAGGCGTACGCGAGGCAGGAGACCATCGACCCGCTGCGGTCGGTCGGTCGCTACCTCGCGTGGGGCATCACCGGGGCGCTGCTGCTCGCCATCGGTTGGACCTTTCTCTTGATCGCGTTGCTGCGCAGTCTGCAGACCGAACTCCACGCGTTCGACCACGGCTGGTCGTTCGTTCCGTACCTGGCAGTGGTCGCGGCAGGGTCCGTCATCACCTTCCTCTTCGTGCGCCGCGTCCAAAAAGGAGACCTCCGTGGCTGAGCAGCCTCCGAAGATGCCGGGCGATGCAACCGGCAAGATTTCGCGTGACGACATCGAAGCCAAGTTTCGCGACGTCAAAGGTGGCGTCGACCAGCGCACGCTGCTCGCGAAGGAATCCGCCAAGCCCTACGCCATCGGCGCGGCGATCCTCGTGCTCTTGCTCGCGTACCTCATCGGCCGACGCGTCGGAAAGACGAAGTCCACCGTCGTCGAGATCCGACGCATCTGATCGCGCCCCAGGGAACGTCTCGTGTTTCGCATCTTTCGCAGTGCCTACGTCCGCCGGTGGCTTCGCTACAACGCGCTTCGCAAAGGGCTGCTCGGGCGCCAAGGCCCATGGCTGTTTGTTTTCGTGATGAGCTTCTTGTTCCGTCGCCTCAACAACATCTTGAAGCGCGGCGAGATGCCTATTCGCTTCAGCGAAAAGCTCGAGCCCGGTGTTTCGTACATGATCTCGCACATCGTTCCGCCAACTCGGCGCCAACGGCGCAAAACACGACGCGCCGCTGCGGCGTGAAAGTGCTGTTGCGAAACCTGCGACGCGAGGAGCCATCACCGTGAGCCGAATATTCCAGATCGGCGAGCGCGCGATGCTCATCGATCGCAAGAAGCGGCGCTATGTGATCGCGCTCACGGCCGGCGCCGAGTTCCACACGCACGCGGGTTTTGTGGCCCACGACGAGATCATCGGGCAGCCCGAGGGATTGACGTTGCGATCGACGCGCGGCGGCACCTACGTCGTTTTCCGGCCCACGCTGTCTGACTTCGTGATCGAGATGCCACGCGGCGCGCAGGTGATCTACCCGAAGGACCTCGGACCAATACTGCTGCTGGCCGACATCTTTCCCGGCGCACGGGTGCTCGAATCGGGCGTGGGCTCCGGCGCGTTGTCGATGACCATGCTCCGCGCCGGCGCGATGGTGCACGGCTACGAACTCCGCGAGGATTTCGCGCGTCGAGCCCAGCGCAACGTGACCGACTTCCTCGGTGAGGAGGCAATGACGCGCTACAACGTCGAACTCCGCGACTGCTACGACGGCACCGACCTACGCGACCTCGATCGCGTCGTGCTCGATCTGCCCGAGCCTTGGCGGGTCGTGCCGCATGCTTCGAAAGCGCTGCACCCCGGTGGCATCTTCGTCGCCTACACCCCGAGCATCCTGCAAGCCGTGCAAACACGCGAGGTGCTCGAGGCATACGGGTTCGACCTGGCCGGCACCGTCGAGGTGCTTCATCGCACCTGGCACATCGAGGGCGCGTCGGTACGGCCGGATCATCGCATGGTTGCGCACACCGGATTTCTCACCCACGCGCGCTTGCTGGATCCCCAGGTGACGCCGTCAGCGAAGCCGGCGACCGCGTCGTAGCGAACCCGGAACACGGTCCGCGACGCTTCAGCTATCCGCGCGAGTCGTGAGCGCTACTCGACCTCGATGAAGATGCACTCGCCGGGGCACTCGTCGGCGGATTCGATGACCGCGTCTTCTTGACCGGCGGGCACGTTCGCGAGCCCGGCAGCGCCGCCCGGATCGGAGAACACCTTTGCGCCCTCTTTGACGTAGGCCAGGCCATCGTCGAGCAACGTAAAGACGTCCGGTGCAATCTCCTCGCAGAGACCGTCGCCAGTGCAGAGATCCTGATCGATCCAGACCTTCATAGTTGTTTCGTGTCCTCCGTGTGCCGCGGGCGGAGGTCCCGTGGCTGCTGTTGCCGGTCCTATCGGCGTGACCGTGGTCGCCTTGAGTCAAGCCGCTGCCATAGGTGAGCGGCAAACCGCAGCATAACCCGCTCCGGCGAATAGAACGGCCGATGCCGGTGAAAATCCAAAGAAGGGTTCGTCCTCAATTGCGGGCAGGTATTGCCACACCGCGCAGCCGTAACAGGCCTGCGCGGTTCTCCAATCGGCAGCGTGTAGCGTCGAAACGCGAATGCACCAACCTGTTCGGCACGAGGAGCCACGTGAAGGACCAGAGCGCAGAGAATGAGCGTCTCAACGAACAGTTGGCCACGCTCGAAGGCGAGTTGTCGAACCTTCGCCAGCGCTACGCCGACGCGCCCAAGCGAGTCCGCACCCTCGAAGAGCGACTACTGGAGACGAAGGGCCAGCTCGCGCAGGCCGTCTCGCAGAATGAGAAACTGACCTACACGTTGCGCGAGGCGCGCGAACACATTTCGGCGTTGCGCGAAGAGGTCGACAAGCTAACCCAGCCGCCGTCCGGCTATGGCACGGTCCTCGGCTCGAACGACGACGGCACGATCGACGTGTACGCGAGCGGTCGCAAGATGCGCGTCTCGGTGCATCCCGATCTCGGCGACACGCTGGTGCGCGGCAACGAGGTCGTACTCAACGAATCGCTCGCGGTCGTACTCGCCCGCGGTGCCGACACCACGGGTGAGGTCGTGGCGGTGAAGGAGGTGTTGGCCGACGGTCGCCGTGCGCTGATCGTCGGACGCGCCGATGAGGAACGCGTCGTCGAACTCTCCGATGCCATTCTCACCGAACGCCTCCGTAGCGGCGACAGCGTTTTGATGGACGCGCGTTCGGGCATGCTCCTCGAAAAGCTGCCTCGGCCCGAAGCCGACAATCTGATTCTCGAAGAAGTACCCGACGTGTCCTACGACGACGTCGGCGGTCTCGACAACCAGATCGAACAGATCACCGACGCCGTCGAGCTCCCGTTTCTGCACAGTGCGCTCTTCAAGGAGTACGACCTGCCCGCACCGAAGGGCATCTTGCTCTATGGCCCGCCTGGGTGCGGCAAGACACTCATCGCGAAAGCGGTCGCCAACTCCCTGGCGAAAAAGGTGGCCGAGGTCAGCGGCGATCGCGCCGCCAAAAGCTACTTCCTGAACATCAAAGGTCCCGAGCTGCTCAACAAGTACGTCGGCGAGACCGAGCGCCAGATCCGGCTCGTGTTTCAACGCGCGCGCGAAAAGAGCGAGCAAGGCTGGCCGGTCATCGTGTTTTTCGATGAGATGGAGTCCTTGTTTCGTACCCGAGGCTCGGGTATCAGTTCCGACATCGAATCGACGATCGTGCCGCAGCTCCTCGCGGAGATCGATGGTGTCGAGGCCTTGCGCAACGTCATCGTGATCGGCGCGTCCAACCGCGAAGACCTCATCGATCCGGCCATCCTGCGCCCGGGTCGCCTCGACGTGAAGATCAAGATCGAACGCCCCGGCGAGCAGGCAGCCGCGCAGATCTTCGCCCGCTATCTCACCACCGACGTGCCGCTTGATGCCGAGACCGTGCGCGTCCTCGGCGGGGGAGACCCGGCCAAGGCAGTGCAGGCCATGATCGAGGACACCGTGCGCGAGATGTATCGCGAGGACGACGCCAACCAGTTCCTCGAGGTCACCTACCAGAACGGCGACAAAGAAGTCATGTACTTCAAGGACTTCTCGTCGGGCGCCATGATCGAGAACGTCGTGCGCCGCGCGAAGAAGCTCGCAATCAAGCGCGAGATCGCGGGCGGGCCACGCGGTATCTGCGTCGACGACCTTCTGGCCTCGATCCATCAGGAGTACAAAGAGCACGAGGACCTGCCGAACACGACGAACCCCGATGATTGGGCGAAGATCTCCGGCAAGAAGGGCGAGCGCATCGTGTACATCCGCACGCTCGTACACCACGACGAGACCCCGGTCGGTGGCCGCGCCATCGAACGGGTCGGTACCGGCCAATACCTCTGAACCATGGCCATCCCCAAGACACTCGGCATCGAGACGGAATACGGCATCGTTCTGCGCGGCGCGGAGGAGTCCAATCCCATCGCCGCGTCGTCGATGCTGATCAACGCGTATCTGTACGACCTCGCAGCATCAGCTGGCCACGCAACGAAGGTCGGCTGGGATTTCGAGGACGAATCGCCGGCCAACGACGCGCGGGGCTTCGCTCCGCTCGGCTCGATGCCACCTGATGTCGAGACCCATTTGGTGAACGCCGTGTTGACCAACGGCGCGCGGTATTACGTGGACCACGCACACCCCGAGTTGGCCACGCCCGAGTGCGCGGATCCGTTGTCGATCGTGCGCTACGACCGCGCCGCCGAACGAATCGTCGAGCAATCGATGCGCGCTGCGAAGCGCATGTTGCCCCCCGGTCAGGAACTCGTCGCCTACAAGAACAACAGCGACGGCAAGGGCAACAGCTATGGCTGCCACGAGAACTATCTCATGGAGCGCCAAACGCCGTTCGGCCGCATCGTGGCGCACGCCACGTCGCATTTCGTGAGCCGCCAGATCTTCACGGGCGCCGGCAAGGTGGGCACCGAGGCCCACGGACTCACCTCGCGCGAAGTTCCCTACCAGCTCACCTCGCGCGCCGACTTCTTCGAAGAGGAAGTCGGTCTCGAGACCACACTGAAACGCCCGATCATCAATACGCGAGACGAGCCGCACGCGGACGCCACGAAGTACCGACGTCTTCACGTCATCGTCGGCGACGCGAACATGAGCGAGGTCTCCACGTTCTTGAAGGTCGGTACGACCACCTTCGTGCTCACGATGATCGAGGACGATTTTCTGCCCCGCAGCTTCGCCCTTGAAGCGCCGGTCCATGCCATGCGCCAAGTCAGCTACGACATGACGTTGCGCAAGCCACTTCGCCTGCTCGATGGCACCACGGTGACTGCGCTCGATATGCAATGGGAGCTGTTCGAACGTGCGCGTAAGTACGCGGCCGAGCGGGGCACCGAATGCGTCGGCGGCCCCGTCGCCGACGAGGTTCTCGTGCGCTGGGAGAATGTGCTCGCGCAGCTTGAGGACGACCCGATGCAGTTGGCCGACCAACTCGACTGGGTCGCCAAATATCGCCTCGTTGAGGGCTATCGCGAACGCAACCAGTTGGCGTGGGGCGATGCTCGTCTCGCCGCCATCGACTTGCAGTATCACGATCTACGTCCCGACAAGTCGCTGTTCCGACGCCTGGGCGTCGAACGGCTGGTCACCGACGAGGAAATCGACCACGCCACGGTGCATCCACCGCGCGACACGCGGGCCTACTTCCGTGGCGAATGTCTCCGCCGTTGGAGTGACCAGATCGTCGCCGCAAACTGGGATTCCCTGGTGTTCGACGTTGGCACCGACCCGTTGCGCCGCGTGCCGATGATGGAACCGCTGCGCGGTACTGCCGATCACGTCGCTACCTTGTTTCAGGAATGCACATCACCACAGGAGTTGTTGGATCGCCTGGGCGGGGTCTGACCCACAGCACCACGAGAGAGCAGAGGGTGACATGGCCGAACGAGAGCAGGTCCGCAAGACGACACCGGCGCGCCGCGAGGAGAGCGTCGAGGAAGCTCCCGTCGCGTCGGAACAGGGCGGGAAGATCAAAGCAGAGCTTGACGACCTGCTTGACGAGATCGACCAGGTGCTCGAGACCAATGCCGAGGATTTCGTGAAGTCCTACATTCAAAAAGGCGGCGAGTGACGGTCGCTCGCAGCGACCTCCGATAGCCTCGCCTTTCGATGCACCTGCCACTGTTCGAGCTCTCCGATGACCCGGGTCCCAGCTTTGCCGCGCTCGTGCAACGGGCCGGCCTGACGCCGCCCGTCCCCGATGCGCGCGTCTCGCCCGAGCAGTTCAGCCACGGCACCACCGTGGTCGCCGTGCGCTACGACGACGGTGTGCTCATGGCCGGCGATCGCCGCGCCACCTCGGGCAACCTGATCAGCCACCGATCGATCGAAAAGGTGTTTCCCGCCGACTCGCATTCGGCAGTGGGCATCGCGGGGGCGGCCGGGCCAGCCATCGAGATGGTCCGCCTGTTCCAATTGCAGCTCGAGCACTACGAAAAGGTGGAGGGTAGCCGCCTCTCGATCGAGGGCAAGGCCAACCAGCTCGGCAGCATGATCCGCTCCAACCTGCCCGCCGCGATGCAAGGCCTTGTGGTGGTGCCCCTGTTCGCGGGGTACGACATCCGCCGTGCCACTGGCCGCTTGTTCCAATACGACATCACCGGCGGCCGCTATGAAGAGCGCGACTACGCAGCGACCGGTTCTGGCAGCCTGCACGCGGGAACGGTGATCAAGATCGGCTACCGCGACACCCTCAGCCGTGACGAAATCGTCGACCTCGCGGTCGAGGCGCTCTTTCAGGCCGCCGACGAGGATTCGGCAACTGGCGGCCCTGATCTGATGCGCGGCATCTATCCGGTGGTCGCGACCATCACGGGCAACGGCTACGAACGGCTTCCCGATGACGAACTTGCCGAACGCACCGGGCGCTTGCTCGACCGCCTGCGCACCCGCCGCGAGGGAAGTGATGCCACATGACCATGCCGTACTACGTCGCGCCGGAACAGGTGATGAAGGATCGCGCGGACTACGCACGCAAGGGCATCGCTCGTGGCCGCAGTGCGCTCGCCGTCACCTACGCCGACGGCATATTGCTGTGCGCAGAGAATCCGTCGAACACGCTGCGCAAGCTCAGCGAGATCTACGACCGCATCGCGTTCGCGGGTGTCGGCAAGTACAACGAGTACGACCAGCTCCGCATCGCCGGCGTACGACACGCCGACCTCAAGGGCTACTCCTATTCGCGTGAAGATGTCGATGCGCGCAGCCTCGCCAACGTGTACGCGCAGTACCTCGGTCAGATCTTCACCCACGAGATGAAGCCGCTCGAGGTCGAAATCCTCGTCGCCGAGATCGGCGAGGACGCTGGCGAGGATCAGATGTTCCACATCCGATACGACGGCACGATGATGGACGAGCGCAACTACGTCGTGGTGGGCGGCGACAGCGACGCGATCTCCGAGCGTCTCCAGCCGGCATGGCAGGCGGGTTGCTCGCTCGCCGATGCCCTGGGTGCCGCCGTTCGTGCGCTCGCCGGGCCCGACCGGACGCTCGGCCCCGACGACCTCGAGGTGGCCACCCTCGAACGCGGCCACGGCCGCCGTGCATTCCAACGCCTCGACGACCCCACTGTCGCCGCCTTGCTGGCCCAAAGCACCCCACCCGTCGAGCCCGAAGCCCCGTCGGAGCCCCCGAGCGAAGGCCCATCCGCCTCCGAGTAGCCGTCACGCCCTCGTCCCTGGTCGGAGCCGCCGTTTGCCGGTCCGACCAGCCGGTACGAGCCCTGCGTCAGCCACACAACTCGACGCTTGAGTCCGAGGCTCCGCTTCGGACCCGATAGACGCGGATAGCGTCGGAGTTGATGGAGCGCCGGATCTTCGGGATCGAGAACGAGTACGGCGTCACCTGCACTCTGCGCGGACAACGTCGGCTCAGCCCCGACGAGGTCGCGCGGTACCTGTTCCGTCGTGTCGTGTCATGGGGGCGCAGCTCGAACGTGTTCCTCGCAAACGGTGCGCGTCTTTACCTCGACGTTGGCTCGCACCCTGAGTACGCCACCCCCGAATGCGACTCGGTACATGAGTTGGTCGCTCACGACAAGGCCGGCGAGCGCATCCTCGAACAGCTCCTGACTTCGGCCGAGCAACGCCTTCGTGAAGAGGGCATTCGCGGCGACATCTACCTGTTCAAGAACAACACCGACTCGGCGGGCAATAGCTACGGCTGCCATGAGAACTACCTGACGAGCCGGCGTGACGACTTCGCCTCGTACACCGAGGTGCTCATTCCGTTCCTCGTGTCGCGTCAGATCTATGCCGGCGCTGGCAAAGTGCTGCAAACCGCACGCGGCGCGATGTACTGCATGAGCCAGCGAGCCGAGCACATCTGGGAGGGCGTCAGTTCCGCGACGACGCGGTCGCGTCCCATCATCAACACGCGCGACGAACCACACGCCGACGCCGAGCGCTACCGGCGCCTGCACGTCATCGTGGGCGATTCCAACATGAGCGAGTACGCCACGTTTCTCAAGGTCGGCGCGTGCTCGATTCTGTTGCGCATGCTCGAGGATCCCAAGGTCGTGTTGCGCGACATGACCCTCGAGAACCCGATACGCGCGATTCGCGAGATCAGCCACGACCTCACCTGCAAGCGACGCGTGCGTCTCGCCAATGGACGCGAAGCCAGCGCGCTCGAAATCCAGGGCGAATATCTCACACGCGCGCTGCGCTACGCCGAACACCACGAGATGGGCGCGTTCGAGACGAAGGCGTTGGAGATGTGGGAGCACTGTCTCACCGGCATCGAGAAGGATCCGTTCTCGCTTGACCGTGAGTGCGATTGGGTCATCAAGCACAAGCTCATTGAGGCATATCGCGCCCGCCACGATCTGCCGCTGGCCGACGCCAAGGTCGCGCTTGTCGACTTGCAGTATCACGACGTGAACCGGAGCCGAGGCCTCTACTACCGCATGCAGGATCGTGGTCTCGTCGAGCGTATTTGCACCGACGACGAGATCGCTACGGCCGTCGAGTTCGCGCCGCAGACCACGCGGGCGCGACTACGCGGCGAGTTCATTCGTCGGGCCAAGGAACGCAAGCGCGACTACACCGTTGACTGGGTGCATCTGAAACTCAACGACCAAGCGCAACGCACCGTGCTGTGCAAGGACCCGTTCAAGTCGCACGACGAACGCGTCGAGAAGCTCATCGCCTCGTTGTGAACGCGGCGTCATGACCTCGAAGCTCGAGCGCCTTCTCAATCTGACTGCCGCGCTACTGGCAACGACAAGGCCGTTGACGGCCGACGAGTTACGCAACCGCCTCGAGGGCTACCCCGACAGCGACGCGAGCTTCCGCCGCGCGTTCGAACGCGACAAGGACGACCTTCGCCAGATGGGTGTGCCGATCACGCTCGGCGAGGTCCCCCATGTCGATCCGCCGATCCTCGGCTACCAGATCGATCGCAAGGCATACTCCGGCAGCGATCCACAGCTTGCACCCGATGAGCTCGCGGCCTTGCATGTCGCCGCCAACCTGGTGCGGCTTGGTCCGCGCGTCGACTCGGCGCTCTGGAAGATCGGGGGAGTGGTCGACGCCAGCGGCGACGAGCACGGCGCCGACCCGTTGGTTGCTCTGCCATCACACGCCAACCTTGCCCCGCTGTTCCAGGCCGCGACTGACTCGCGCGTCGCAACGTTTCGTTACAACAACCTCGAACGAAACGTCGAACCGCTTCGGTTGACGTTCAACCGCGGCCACTGGTATCTCGCTGCGTTCGACCGTACGCGCGGCGAAGACCGCCTCTACCGCGTCGATCGCATCGACGGCGAGATCACGCTGGGAACGCCCGGCGCATTCGCGCGCCGGTCCGCAGCAGGCGCCGACCCTCGCATACCGTCATGGGAGCTTGGCGACGGCGAGGCAGTGCGCACGCTGCTGCTCGTCGACGCCGACCAGGCACCCTTCGCCACTCACCAACTCGGATCG
>JAYUFA010000542.1:0-8467 GCA_043738925.1 Actinomycetota bacterium | reverse complement strand
GGGCGCGACGATGATGGTCGAGGTAGCGGTTGATGCTGTCGTTGAAGGCGGGTCGAGCGTTGCGCTGTTCCCACCACTGCAGGCAGCGGCCATGACCGCCGTCGTGGCGACAAGCGACAAGAGATGTGTCCGCCTCACGCGGGCACCAGCTTCGCTATAGCGCCACTCAGGGCCAGCGTGTACAGCTCGCCGTTGCTGTCCTGGCCGAACGACACGAGCGCACCTTTGCCGACGTTGACGCCCGTGCTCACCCGGTCATACCCCGATCCCTTCGGAACCAATGCGTAGATGGTGCCTTCGCAGTAGTCGCCGAACAGGTATGCGCCTGCGAGGCCGGGCAACGCCGTTCCCCGATACACGAAGCCGCCCGTGATCGAGCACGCCCCGTTGCTGTGGTCATAGTCGAACACGGGGCCGATCGAACCCGCAGGAGCGTCGCCACGGAACTTGTGGGTGCCCTCACGCAGAGGCCACTGGAGGTTGGCGCCCTTGCCGAGCGTGGGCGCCGGAAGGCGATCGATCTCCTCGTAGAGGTTCTGACCGACGTCGCCGATCCACAAGTCGCCCGTCGCGCGATCGAAGCTCCACCGCCACGGGTTGCGCACGCCGTACAGCCAGATCTCGGGCCGACCGCCTTTGCCGACAAACGGGTTGTCGGGCGGCACCGAGTACGCGCCCGCGTCGCGACCCCGTGGGTCGATGCGCAGGATCGAACCGAGCAACGTGTCGAGGTTCTGTCCGTTGTTGAATTGATCGCCTGAGCCGCCACCGTCGCCGAGCCCGAACCACAGGTATCCGTCGGCGCCGAAGACGATGTTGCCTCCGTTGTGATTGCCCGCCGGTTGTACGACCTGAAGCACGATGCGCCGCGAGCTCAGGTCGACCGTGTCACCGCTCATGTGGAACTCGTCGATGCGCGTATTGCTCGATGCATCGGTGTAGCTGGCGTAGAGCAGCGTTCCGTCAGGAGCGAACGCGATGCCGAGCAGACCCTTCTCGAAGTCGGTGGTGACATCGTTCGAAATGTCGAGGATGGGAGGGTGCAACGTGCCGTCTGGGGTCAACGTACGTACCCGCCCGGCGCGCTCGGCCACGTACATCGTGGTGGTGCCGACGCGGGTTGCGAGTACCAGTGGCGCCGTTGCGGTCGCGACGAGGGAGAGTTTCATCTTGGCCGCCGTGACGCCCGCCGCGGTGGCTATGGCGGGCAACGATGTGGGTGCCGCGGCGATGGTTGTCGGCGCGCCGACCGACGAAGTGGCGGCCGAAAATGCGGTGGCGGTCGTCGGGCCTGCGACGGTGCTGCTTGTCGAGGTGACGGTTCCGCTGCTGCTGCTGCTGCTGCTGCTGCTGCTGCATGCTGTCGCCGAGAGCACGATCAGGGCAGCGATCGTTCGACGCGTGCGCCACCTCATCGCGCGGCCAGGCCAATGAGCCCCGCTTGCATCACCGTCGTGACCGTCGTGGATGCTGTCGGTCGGTGGCAGAGGCGAGGTCGGCACCCGGTCATCATGGCCGCCAGTCGCACGAAGGTGACACCGCGTCGCGTGAACTGGTCGTTACCCTCAACGACGTGCTTCGCGTCCTGTGGCAGCGCTACGGCGCCAAGTGGTTCCGCTATTGCGGTGTGTCGGCGTTCAACGTCGTTTTCGGCCAAAGCCTGCTGTGGCTCTTCTACAGCGTGTTCGAATGGCGAGCCTGGCTGGCCAACCTGCTCGCGGTGTCGATCAGCGCGTGGCCTGCATACACCATGAGTCGCCGTTGGGTATGGGCGCAGGAGGGCACGCACAGCGTGCGGACCGAGATCGCGCCGTTCTGGGGTATGGCGTTCATCGGTCTCGCCATCTCCACTGTCGCCACCGAGTACGCCGATCGACGTTGGCATTCCGGCATCGCCGTACAACTGGCGAGCATCGGAGCGTTCGGCCTCGTCTGGGTGTTCAAGTTCTTCATCCTCGAGCACGTCATGTGGAAGCAACCGGCTGAGGCCACCGTCTCGTCATGACGATGCCGGCCGATATGCGGGCAAACGCCGAGGCCGCGCGCGGATTCATGCCGCCCGACGAAGGGCTTGCGTTATTCGACGCGGCGTCAGCGGTCAAGGCGCTCGGGCCGTTCCTCGAGATCGGGAGCTACTGCGGGAAGTCGGCGATCTACCTCGGCACCGCGGCGCGGTCGAGCGGGCGAGTGCTCTACGCCCTCGATCACCATCGCGGTTCGGAGGAGAACCAGCCCGGTTGGGAATGGCACGAACCCGACCTCGTCGACCCCCACGTCGGGCGCATCGACACGCTGCCCCACTTCCGGCGGACCATTTTCGATGCCGGCCTCGAAGGCACCGTGGTCGCAATCGTCGGCGATGCGCCTGCCGTTGCCGCCCACTGGGCGACGCCCCTCGCGCTGCTGTTCATCGACGGTGGCCACGGTCATGACCCCGCGCACCGCGACTACGAATGCTGGGCGCCCCAGGTGCGGGTCGACGGATCGCTCGTGATTCACGACGTGTTCCCCGATCCGGCCGATGGTGGGCGCCCGCCGTACGAGATCTATTGCCGAGCAATCGCCTCCGAATCGTTCGTCGAGACAGCTCACGTGGGCTCGTTGCGGGTGCTGCGCCGGACTCGGCCCGGCATCTGACGAAATGGACGGGCCTACGTACTCGCCGTGGTGCCCGGTCCCGGTGCAACGACCGGTGATGTGCAACGACTGGAGCACGCTCACCTTTGTGCACTGGGCGTACGACCCAGCCGTGGTGCAGCGGCTCCTGCCCGAGGGCTTGGCTGTTGAGACGTTCGACGGGCAGGCCTGGGTCGGGTTGGTGCCTTTCGTGATGCGTGTTGCGTCGCCGGGGAACCGATCAGTGCCGTGGCTGTCGACCTTCTTGGAGACCAATGTGCGCACGTACGTCGTCGGGCCCGACGGCACCACCGGCGTGTGGTTCTTTTCGCTGGAGACGACGCGGTTGCACATTGCCACGTTTGCTCGTGCGACCTACCGAGTCCCCTACTACTGGGCGCTCATGCGGCTGGAGTGCGCCGGCGACTCCGTCACCTACACGGCTCGACGCAGGTGGCCTGGTCCGCGCGGCGCAACTTCGACGGTAGAGGTCGAGGTCGGCGAGCGAATCGCGGCCGAGGACCTGACACCGTTCGATCACTACCTCACGGCGCGATACCAGCTGTTCGCGCGGCGTCGCGGTGGCGGATTGTTGCGTACCCGCGCGGAGCACGAACCGTGGACGCTGCGACGGTGCCGCGCGTTGAAGATCGACGACCAACTGGTGAGCGCGTCCGGCTTGCCCACTCCGATCGGGCCACCGGTATCGGTGCTGCACGCCGACACACTGCACGTGAAGCTCGGCGCGCCGTCGCGCGTGTGATGGTGGCGACGTCGGAATTGGGTCGACACTCGTGTCCGGCGCGTCAGTGTTCGCGGCTGAGATCCTCGTCGGCGATCACGATGGCGGGCAGCGTGTCGTGGCGCGAGAACAGTCCGCTCGCCGGCGTGGCATCGACGAGCGCGTCGGCGCACAGCACCACGGCTGCCGCGGTATAGCTCGACATTTCGCCGTCGGGGAAGTGCACGTTCTCGGGATACACGGTGCCGGTCCAGTAGCGGCCATCGTCGACCCTCATCTGCTGCGCCCAACCGAACAGCTCGCGCGCCGAGGCAACATTGCCGACCCCGAGCTGCGCGATTGCGAGCTCACAGGTCTCGGCCGCGGTGACCCAAGGCCGATCGCTGACGCACTTCACGCCGTGACCGGGCAGCACGAAGGTGTCCCAGCGGGCGTCGAGATGAGCTCGTGCGTCGTCGCCGGCGACCGCACCCGAAAGTACCGGGTAATACCAGTCCATCGCCCAACGATTTTTCGGGGCGAACGCGCCATCGGGCCGAGTTCGAATCACGTGCGCAAGGCTGGCCAAGCTGAGCTCCCAATCGGGCCGCTCTTCACCGAGCTCATGCGCAATGGCAAGCGCACAACGCAACGAGTGACAGATCGACGACGACCCGGTGAGCAACGCGAACGACCATGGTGTGCCATCGGCATGGCGGGCCCAGATGATCTCGCCGCGCGGGGTCTGAAGGTCGAGCACGAAATCGAACGCACGCTCGACGGTCGGCCACATCTCTGCGAGAAACCCGCGGTCGCGCGTGATGAGCCAGTGATGCCACACGCCTGCGGCGACGTACGCGGTGACATTGGCTTCGAGCTTGTCCTGTTCGATGCGATTGGCGAGGTAGTAGTGGTGCCACGCCCCGTCCGGCCGCTGTGTGCCGGCCAGCCACTCGAATGCGCGGTCGGCTTGGACGCGACGGCCACCGGTGAGCAGTGCCATTGCCGCTTCGACGTGGTTCCACGGATCGGCATGGCCGCCGTCGAACCACGGGATCATGCCGTTCGGAAGTTGCAGCGCGGCGATCGCGTCGACCGTGTCCGAAA
This sequence comes from Actinomycetota bacterium, assembly GCA_043738925.1. Classification (GTDB taxonomy): domain Bacteria; phylum Actinomycetota; class Acidimicrobiia; order Acidimicrobiales; family WLNW01; genus WLNW01. The sequence goes on along the minus strand of JAYUFA010000542.1, from coordinate 4,023 downwards.
CTTCGTCGGCCCGCAAGATGCCCGGAACTTCAAACGAGGACACGATCGCTCCTCGGTGTGGTCGCTACCGGCGTCCGCCTGGCCAGCGGCTTGGTGGCATACACGACGAGGCTCTTGCCGATGACGGGGTTCAGCACACGGTCGGCGAGGCGCGTCGAGCGGGGCTTCTTCTCTATGTCCCAGCAAAGGAAGTGGTGATACGCCCGAACGAGAGCGTTGTCGTCGATGGGCCGATTGGGCCCGACCACACAGCGCAGCCACCAGTACGGCGCATGCAGCGAGTGGGCGTGGTGCGATGCGCCGGGAACGAGACCCGCGTCGCGCATCTTGGCGCGCACTTCGTCCTTCGCGTAGATGCGCACGTGGCCACCTTGCACTGCCGGCGCGTGATAGTCGTCGGACAACATCCAGCAGACCTTTTCGGCGAAGCGCGCGGGAATCGTGACGGCCATCGTGCCGCCCGGCCTGAGCACGCGCGCCAGTTCGGCGAACGCGGCGCCGTCGTCGGGAATGTGTTCGAGCACCTCGCTTGCGAGCACGCGATCGAACGCCGCATCGGGAAACGGCAGACGTGTTGCGTCGCCGTTCACCGATTGGCAAGTGACGCCGTCGGGTAGCTCACCGGCCTCGAGCATGCCCGCGTACACCGCGTGCACCTGCTTCAGTTCGGCCACACCGAGATCGCAGGCGACCACGCTCGCGCCGCGCTTCATCGCCCCGTACGCGTGGCGACCGAACCCGCAGCCGAGGTCGAGCATTCGCTCGCCGGCTCGCAAACCCAGCCGGTCATAGTCGACCGTGATCATCGCGACGCCCGGTGTTCGTCGAGCACAGCCCGGTAGTGCTCGACGGTGTTCTTCGCGGTGTGTGTCCAGCTCCAGTTGTCGACCACGCGTTGACGACCCGCAGCGCCGACGCGTGCGCGCAGCGCCGGGTCATCGAGCACGGTACGCATCATCGCGGCGAGTGCTTCAGCGTCGCCCGGTGGCACGAGGAAGCAGGTCTCGTTGTGAATACCGGCGACCTCGGGCAAGGCGCCGCCCGTGGTGGCGAGCAACGGCACACCTGACGACATCGCCTCGACCGCCGGCAGGGAGAAGCCCTCGTACAACGACGGCACGACTGCGAGCGCGCATTCGCTGTAGAGCTCGACGATCCGTTGATCGGTGACTCCGTGCACGAACGTGACGATGTCCTTCAGGCCGTACTGCTCGATCAGTTGCGGCGTGCGACTCTCGCTGCGGGGCTTGCCGATGATGACCAGCTCGACGGCTCGCTCGGTTCGCAGTTTGGCCATCGCCTCGAGCAGGAACTTCAGGCCCTTGAGTGTGACGTCGCTGGACGTGGTGCACAGAATGCGACCTGGCACGCGTTCGACGCCGGGCACCGGCTTGAAGATGTCGGGATCGACACCCACTGGCACCACATGCATGTGTTCGAGTGGCACCTGGTAATCGCGATGGATGTCCTGCTTGGAGTTTTCCGACACGGTGAGTACATGCGGCATGCGCCGCGCCACTTGCGACTGCATCTTCGTGAACGCATACCAACGACGCTTGCCGACCTTGTCCCATAAGGAGAGCGCGTGTTCGAGTTCGAGGCGCCGATCGACGCTGATCGGGTGGTGGATGGTCTCCAGGATCGGCCAACCCGCGCGTTGCAGCGCGAGGATGCCCCAGCCGAGTGTCTGGTTGTCGTGGAGAAGATCGAACTCGTGGCGGCGACGACGCAACGCCCCGTAGGCGCGCCAGCTGAACGCCATGGGCTCGGGGAAGTTGCCGGTCGCGAACGAGGCGGTTTCGAGAACGTCGTAGACCGACTTCCACTCGAACACGCGGGGCTTGCGCGCCGGGAAGTAGTCGTTGTACGTGTCGAGGCTCGGCAACTTGTGCAGCGCGATACGCGGGTCGACCTCGGGGTAGGGCTGGCCGGCAAACACTTCGACATGGTGGCCGAGGTCGACGAGGGCCTTCGCGAGGTGGCGTACGTAGACGCCTTGCCCGCCGACGGTGGGTTTGCCGCGGTACGTGAGCAGCGCCAGGCGAAGTGCAGAATCGGTCACAAATTTTCCGGTTGGTTCAGGCGGACGGGTGAGAGCACGAGCCGATAGGCGAGGCGACCCAGCAACACCGCCGACATGAGGGTACCGGTCGTCAGGTAGCCACGCGCCTCACGAGGAGGCCACGTCGGCTGCGACGCTCGTCACCGCAGTCGTCGTACGACCCGACGGTGCTCGCCGCCACGGCCTGGCACCGACGAGCATCAGCAGCAGACACAGAACGAGCATGGGCCACGCGCCCACGCGCGTCGCGATGGTGAGGCCGTCGCGAAGTTCAACCGTGTCGAGCAAAACGGCTTGTTCGCTCACGCCTGTGCGCTGACGCACCGTGCCGTCGGCGGACACCACGGCGCTGAATCCGGTAGGCGCAGCTTGCAATACCCAGCGACCGGTTTCGAGCGCGCGTAGTCGCGAGGACGCCACCTGTTGTGTCTGCACCATCGTCAGCCAGTACGACGCGCCGTTCGTCGGGTTCAACAACACTTGGCCACCGTTGCCTATGGCGTCGCGGGCGCGGTGATCGAAGAAGATCTCCCATGAGATCGACACGCCGAGACGCCCGAACTGCGTGTCGATCACGGCGGGTTTGGTGCCGGGCCGCGCGTCGCGCGGCGGCAGGCCCTCGATTCCGAGCGCCGCGATGAGGCCACGCAGCGGCACGAATTCGCCGAAGGGTACGGTGCGCACCTTGTCGTAACGGTCGCCCGGCGTACCGTCGGGGTTGACGACCTCGCTGTAGTTGACGGTGGCTGTGTCGTCGACGGCGTAGAACCAACCGGCCACGATGGTGGTGTGCAGCTCCTGCGCGAGATCGTGCAGCGTTGCCGCTGCCGTATCCGCGTACAAGTAGTGGCTCGATCGGATCTCGTCGATGTAGGGCGGCCGCGGGTTGACGACGTTCTCGGGCCAGAGCACGAGATCCACGGGCCGATCGATCGCGCGAGTCGCGTCGACATGGCGTTGGAACACGAGCGGGTTGGCTTCGGGGTCGGCGCGTGTGCGCTGCTTGCCGCCCCCTTGAACGATGGCGACGTCGATGGTGCGGGCAACGTGCCCGCGTGTCGCAACCCCAGCCCAGCTCATGCTCACGACCACGATGAGCATGCAGGCAACGGTCATGCGCAGATCGCGCTGCAACGCCGCCGCGAGGCCCACACCGATCACGACAACGAGCGAGACCAACAACAACGAGCCGAGCGTACGCACGACCGGCGCGAGCGGTGAGCCTGCTTGGCCCATCGCGAGCGTTGCGAGCGGGACACCGCCGAACGGCCAGCTCCACCGAGCGAATTCGGCGAGGGTGATGGCGCCCACCAAGGCAATGCGTCTGCGGTTGCCGTCGGCCGGCACGACGAGCGCGCCGAGCGCGAACATCGTTGCGGCCGCCGCCCCGGTGACGACGTATCCCGGTGGGGTGAGGTCGATCATCCACAACGTTGCCGGGTACTGCCAGACGGCTGCGACGAACCACATGCGTTTGAAGCGGCTCCCGCGGGTCGCGCCGGCGAGGAGTCGGTCGGTGAGCGCGATGCCGACGAACGCGAGCGGCCACCATCCCCATGGCGGCATCGACGCCGCGATGCAACCGCCCGCGAGCACGCAGCGGGCAGCGAGACGAATACGGGACGACATGCGAGTCCCACGTTAGAACGCGATCATGCAACCGGTCGTGCCCGAGCAGCCTCAAGCCGCCCGGGCACCACCAGTTGTTGGGGGGTCGTTGGACCTCTTCGCCGTGAGGTAGTCGGTTACGCCGCGGGGACGAGGCGCAGAATGCCCTCGACCTCGCCGACGCCGCGCACGTGCACGGTGACCTGGTCACGTGCGTGCACCCAGTCGGGGAGCCCCTCGGTGGCACAGTCGGCGAGGATCTCGCCCGGCTTGGCGGCTGCGCACAGCTTTGCCGCGAGGTTGACGGGCTCGCCTATGTAGTCGTCGCCCTCGAACAGCAGTGCGGTGCCGCT
>JAYUFA010000541.1:0-3226 GCA_043738925.1 Actinomycetota bacterium | reverse complement strand
CGGCGAAGAACAGCAGCGACGACCCGAGATCCTTCTCGAGGATCAAGATGACGAGTGACCCACCCCATGCCGCCAACACGGGAGCCAAATGCCGTGGTTCGGGCAAGAGCAGGGGCCCCAGACGATACGTGCCGGTGCGCAACAGCTCACGCTTGTCGACGAGGTACGACGCAAAGAACACCGCCAAAGCAATCTTGGCGAACTCGCCGGGTTGGATGCTGAAACCGGCAACGCGCAACCAGATGCGTGAACCGTTCACCGATACGCCAATGCCTGGCACGAGCGGTGAGAGCAGCAGTCCTACGCCGACCAACGCGAGCGTGTACCGGTAGCGGTCTAGGTCTCGGACGTGGCGCACCACGACCAAGGTGGCCACGTACGCCGCGACCCCGAGAAAGGTCCAGGTTGCCTGCAGACCCGGGAGGCGCTTCGACCCCTTGCCGAGATCTTCCGACAAACGGGCGATGAACACGTACCCCACGCCGTTCAGCAGCGCGGCGATCGGCAACAGCAACGGATCGGCGCGCGGCGCCAGCCGGCGCGTCGCTATGTGCGCCGCGATCAACAAGGCGACGACGATGCCGAGGAACGGGCCCAGGTTGGCGGGGATTTTGGCGTTGTTCCCCAAACTCGCCAACACATACAGGCCACCCGTGATGAGCGCGGCGAACAGCACCAACCCGAGCTCGGTGTTCCGACGGCGGGTGTGCAGCATCAAGACGTCGTCGTGATCGGCGGCGTCGAAGTCACGGTCACGGCGGTCGAGGTCGGCGGCGGCGCGGTCACGGTCACGGTTGTCGAGGTCGACGCCGGGACTTGGGTCGAAGCGCCGTCGTGACGCGTGACGAGCCAGGTGATGACTGCCACGAGGACCAACGCGACGATGGCGGCGACGAACAAGGTCACCCGCCACGTGGCCTTCACTTGACGAAGCGCGGTCGAGGCGCGTTTGGACGGTGGCGCGCCGGCGGTTTCGTCGGCACCGCCGTCGGGCACGCGGCGTCGCGCCGCGGCAAGCGCCGGTAGCTCGCCGCTGATGGGGGTCGACGCGATCACCGCGTGACCGTCGTCGTCGACCACGTCGACGATGAGCACCGTGGTGTTGTCGCGGCCTCCGCCTTCGTTCGCGAGACGAACGAGTTCGTCGGCTGCGGCGGATGGCTCGGCAACAGCGCCGAGCACCTCGGCAATCGTCGCCTCAGACACCTCATTGAAGAGCCCATCGCTGCACAGCAACCATCGGTCGCCCACAACGGGACGCACGCGCCATGCGTCGATCTCGATGTTGGGCTCGATACCCAATGCGCGGGTCAGCACATTGCGTTGCGGATGCGTTTCGGCTTCGGATGCGGTGATGCGGCCCTGGCGCATCATCTCGGCCACCACACTGTGGTCGTCGGTCATCCGCTCGAGTACACCCGACGCGAACTGGTAGATACGCGAGTCGCCAATGTTGGCAAGCGCAAGCAGCGGCTCTTCCGCATCGTCGTCGTCAACGAGGGCAAGCACGCATAATGTGGTACCCATTCCACGCAGCGCCGGATCACCGTTCGCTCGTTCGAGGACTGCGTCGTTCGACGAGCGAATAGCGGTCATGACCTCGTCGGTGGAGAGCAGCGGTAACGAGTCCGAGAGCGATTTCACTGCTATCGCCGAGGCCACCTCACCACCGCGATGGCCGCCCATACCGTCCGCGACCACGAAGAACCCTTCGATCGCCAATGCACTGTCCTGGTTCGCGGCGCGCACCCGACCGACGTGGGATGTCAAGCCCCAACGAAATCGCGTCACTCCATCACCAAAACGACGTTGCCGACCTGAAGCCGGTCGCCGACCGACAAGGTGACCACGCCGGTCACCTTGGTCTTGTTGACGTAGGTGCCGTTCGTTGAGCTGAGATCCTCGACCGCGTAGCCCTCGGCGGAGCGTGAGATGCGCGCGTGCAACTGCGACACGTAGGTGTCGTCCAGCAGCACGAGACAACCCGACGCGCGCCCGATCGTGGCCTCGCCACTCAACGCAAACACCCGCCCCGCGAGCCCTACTGGCTCGACGACGCGTAACGACGCAACCGCGACCGTAGACGCTGCTCCGACGCGCGTCGCGTTCGCCCCGACAGCCGTGGCTGAGCCGGTATATGCGGGCGGCACGGGGGGAATCACTGCGGCGGTCGGTATCGGCGCCGCGCGCTGCCGACGGGGGCCATGGACCTCGACCCACACCGCGCGCAGGACGCGCAGAAAGAACAGATAGATCAACCCAAGCAGGCACAGCCTGAGCACGGCGAGAAGCTGTTCGGACACGTCGAGCGAAAGCTTACTTTCCGGCCGTGCGTCGGTAGCGGCGCGTCGGTAGCGCGCCAGCTCAGTCGAGCGTGAAGGTCGCGTCGGTCGAGCCGAACGTGATCACGTCTGCGTCGCGCAGTTCACGCTCACCCACTCGCTGTCCATTGACCTTGGTGCCGTTCGTCGAGCCGAGATCGACCACCACGAACCCCGCGTCGGTGGGACGAATCTCCGCATGGTTGCGGCTCACATTCGCGTCGTTCAGCGTGATGGTGCTGTCAGGACTACGACCGATCGTCACGATGAAATCGCCGAGTACCACTCGGCGACCGGTGGCCAGTTCGACCGTGCCCGTGCGTAGGCCGCCTGCGGGTTCGATCAGGCGAGCACCAATCATGAACATGCCAATGTGCAGCGTCGAGTCGACCTCGATACTCACCGTTACCGGTCCGATGAAACCGTAGGACTCATCCCGGGCATGCTCGCGGGCCGCGTCGCGGAGCTCGCGCACGAGCGAGTCGTGCATAGGTTCGAGGTCGGCGAAGTCCGATTCGCTCAATCGGATTGTGAAGTCGTTCGGCACGACGGTCTTGCCGCGCACGCCGACCGACCGCTTGAGATCCATTTCGCGGACAAGACGGCGGCCCAACTCGACGGGACGCACACCGCTGCGAAAGACCCGCGAGAACATGCCCTCGACCATACGCTCGAGCCGGCTCTCGAAGTCACCCAATCCCACGTCGGCACGATAGCCAACCGGCGCGCGACCGGCCGTTCGCAACTCGGGGCCGGTTCGACCACCAGCGCGATAGCCTTTCGTCGCTACGCGCGAGTGGCGGAATAGGCAGACGCACAGGCTTCAGGTGCCTGCGCCCGCAAGGGTGTGGGGGTTCAAGTCCCCCCTCGCGCACCACAAAAGCCCTGGTCAGAGGTGGTGGCCG
>JAYUFA010000540.1:0-3226 GCA_043738925.1 Actinomycetota bacterium | reverse complement strand
GGCGGCGGCGAGTTCGCGGACGATCTCCGCGGGCCGCCACGACGACTGCCTGTGAGTCAACGCCGTCATCGCGTCGACCGTGATGTGACTCACAGTTGCTGCTGTGAGCTCGACCGCCTCAACGTTCCGTGTCGCGTCGGATACGAGCTGGTCCGGTTCGATGCCGATGCGTGCAGCCTGGTTCACCCAACGCGCATGCAAGCTGGCAGCGTCAACCGCAGACGGTTTCGACGGCCGACTATCAACAACCGCTTCACGTCCCATGCGCCACCGCTCACGTCGAGTGGGCTCGCGTCCCATGGTGGTTTCGAAGCGGGCGAGCTTCGTGTCGACACGGTCCTCGACATCCGCGGTCCGCGACGAAAACTCGCGCAGCACCCGGACCGGGACACCGTCGATCTCCGCAATTGCGTTCACCGGCAGATGCCAGCGCACACCGAGCCGCCAGGTGAGCTCGGCGCGGAGCCCGACGTGATAGATCGCAGACAAAGTCCTCTGATCCAACTTCAATGTCCGTGCGTCCAAAGCGAGCCAACGGCCGTCATCGGACAGGACACGGTTCGCGATCACCACGTGGCTGTGCAGTTGTGGGTCGAGGGCACGGCTGGTGTGCTGACGAAATACCCCCGCGATGATGCCTTCGGCGTCGACCACGGCGACTTGACGGTTGATCCGATAGCGGGTGTGGGCGTGCGTTTCGATCCAGGAAATCATCGCTGCGACCGCGGCGTCATGTGCCGCCACGACCTCACCGCGAATCTGGGGGTCGCCGAGCGCCCACAGGACTGACACTGATTTGGGTGCGGACGCGGTGACGTCGAAGCCGCGGACCGACCGCTCATCGAACGCGCGGCCCAACAACCGGCCGGTGTGCGGGTCGGTGCCGGCCATGACGGCGAGGAAGTCGCCGTCGACCAACGCGGCGTCCAAGCCGAGCTGTGTGGCACCGTGGCCGTGCCACACCCCGGGCGGCTCACCCTCGGCGTCCAAGTAGTAGTTGGGGAGGCCGTCGACGTAGTACACGCCCGCGGTTGGGCCTTTCAACGTCGTGACACGAACCGTCACCGCGACCTCCCGCACGCGTCCGTGCACTCGTCTGCCATCGTCAATTCGGTTCGGGTCATGTCAAACGAACGAGACCGCGAAGACGCGGTCACGTGGGCATGCCGAACAGCACGCTCGCGGTGCGAAACGCGTCGTTGACATCGCAGAGCGTTCATCGTGGCGTCGCGATGTCGTGGTCGAGCCCGCCGTCGAGCAGGCGTTCCAATACGACGCGGCTGATCACCACACGCCGCCCGAGCGTCAGCGACGGGATCTCCCCACGGCGCACGCACTCATACGCCGACGTCCTTGAGATCCCGAGCAGTGCTGCTGCTTCGGTCACCGTGTACGTCAAACAATCCATCTGCGTTCCTCCATCAGTAGCGACGCGGGTGTCGCGTCCCAGAAAGGCGCGCCCGAACCGTCGCGCGCGACAAACAACATCGCGAACAGGCCTCAACAAAGGTCTGAACAAAGGTCTGATCAGACATTCGGCGCGTGCGCTGTTCAGGGCTGAACACGCAGCCGACGCGGTCCGTTGCAGCGCGGCGTGGTGTGTCGCGTCGCGTTCACCACGACAAGCGATCACACAGCCACATCACGATCAACATTGCGACCGCGCCGCAACCCGCGACTGCTAAATCGATCGGTGCATGATTCGGCGGCAGCAGAGCAGACACGGGGCCCGGCCAGATCGCGCCGGTCGATCTGTCGCTCGGGATCCTCGCGTCACGGCTCCGCGACCACGACGCCGCGCGAACGCATTTCGAAGCGTCGCTACGACAATGCGAACACTCTGACATCCCTCGCTGGACGATCGAGACCCAGGCCCGCTACGCCAAGGCACTACTCGACGACCCCGCCGCGACCGAGGCCGATCGGCAACGAGCGCAAGCGCTCGCCGCGGGCGCCCGCGACAAGGCAAGCGCCGCTGGTGCGCATCGCCTGGCCATGCTCGCCGAAAAGGTCCTCGCCGCCTCCTGAACAGGCGTCCAGCTCGCTGGTCTGCCAGTGAAAGTGATCAGCGGGTGCATGACCAGCCAGATCTACGGTTCTGGGTCGGGTCAGAGAAGTTCGGCCGCGGGCGAGTCGATTGATGATGAGAACGTTGGGTGATACCAGGTCACGTCGGAGTCGGTATGAAGGCCGCCGTCATCGTCGACCCAGTGATCGATCGTGAACAAGTTCTCAGGGACCTTCGGCCGACCGTAGGAATACCAGCGCCACACAACGCGCGCCGCGCGCTGCACGCGGAAGACGTGCTCGTTGAACTCCCAGTCAACCGGACGAGCAAGCCACAGTTCTTCGTCCTCGTGAAACACAACGACGAGATCTTCGCCTTCGGCCCGGGCGGAGCGAACGAGGTGACAGTTGTCGAACTCCCTACCGAACCAGTCGCCGAACATGCGGAGGGAGCCTCGCTTTACGGATGCGATCACCGCCGACAGATCACTTGCCGCGTCCTCAGCTGCCGACGTTCCCATGAGCAAAGAATGCCCGATGTCGCGAGCGGGCGCGCCGGTCGCGGATCGGCAGTGCTTGCGCGCCAGGTGCGATGGTGCGGTCTATGTCTATAGCTGCCTCTCGCGGCACCTATTCTTAGCTGCCGAACGCCTCCGGCGATACTCGTTGTCCGACGCGCGCGGGTCGCTCCCGCTTTCACTACATGGCGATCGTGCGGAGCACGCTGTCGACGGCGGTTCGGGTTTCGTCGTCGCTGTCGGGCCAGAGATGGCTGTAGGTGTCGAGGGTCTCGGTGGCGGACTGGTGGCCGAGTCGCTTCTGCACGGTCTTGATCGAGCAGTTCCGCGAGATCAGCAGCGATGCGTAGAAGTGGCGTAGATCGTGGAAGGTCGCGCCTTCGGGTAGTTCTGCGGCGCGGGCGGCGCGGTGCCACGCGGTGCCGAATGCGCTGCGGCGGAGCGGGTCGCCGGCACGGTTGGTGAAGACGAGTTGGTGGCGCCGGTTGCGGAAGGTCGCGAGGTGCGCTGCCAACGCGTCGATCACGGCCTCGGGGAGCGGCACCGTGCGGAAGCTGGCTTGGGTCTTCGGTGGCCCAAAGACCGGTTTGCTACCGGTGGCAGAGACGAGTTGGCGGTCGACGCGGACCTGGCGGCGGAGGAAGTCGACGCGGTCGACGGTGAGCCCGAAGCATTCGCCCTGGCGCAATCCGGTGCCGGCG
>JAYUFA010000539.1:0-3228 GCA_043738925.1 Actinomycetota bacterium | reverse complement strand
TAACTGCTCAGGTTCTGGAGGAATTCGCGCGGTGCGCGCGAATGAGTCGTGGTTGAGCGCGCGGTTGTTCGTATGGTGTTGGTGTGTCGTCGTTGGAGGACCTGGTAGTCGAGCTGCGGGCGGTGATCGCTGCGCAAGCGGTCGTGATTGCTGAACTCCGGGCTGAAGTTGTCGGGTTGCGGTGCGAGGTCGCCGACTTGAAGGCCCGGTTGGGGAAAGACTCGGGGAACTCTTCGGTGCCACCATCACGAGACCCGGTTGATCGTCGTGTGCGTCGTGCTGCTGAACGCGAGGCCCGCAAAACAGCTCGTGATGGTGTCGATGGTGCGACCCGACGGCCAGGTAAGCAGCCCGGCACACCGGGCGCAACATTGCAACGCCGGACGGCCGACAAAGTGGTTGAGTATCGCCCCGATGCGTGCGGTGGGTGCGGTGACGATCTAGACACCGCGGTCGTGGTTGGCCGCTCGACCCGGCAGGTGATCGAAGTCCCTATCCCGAAAGCGGTCGTAACGGATCATGTCGCGTTACGTTGCCGATGTCGCTGCGGTAAGGAAACCGTTGGAGCGTTCCCGCCCGAAGCGACAGGCCCGACGTGTTGGGGTCCGCGTGCGAAAGCGGTCGCCGCGTATCTGCTGGCCCGCCAGCACATTCCGCTCGAACGGTGTGCTGAAGCGATGGCTGTGTTGTTCGACGCTCCGATCGGCGAAGGAACACTCGCCGGCATCTTGCCTGACGCCGCTGTCCGTCTCGACCCGTTCCTGACCGAAATCGGCCGTCTGTTGGGTGATTCTGGTGTCGTTCATGTGGACGAGACCTCGATCCGGGTCGGGACCAAGCTCAATTGGATCCACACGATCTCGACCGAACTGTTGACGTTACTGTCGTGTCGCCCCACCCGGGGGATGGTCGAACTCATCGATATCGGTGTCCTGACCGACTACAGCGGCACGATCGTTCATGACGGCCTCGGCTTGTATAACCGTCCAGAGTTAGCTGGCGCGACGCACGCGCAGTGCGGTGCCCATCTGCTGCGCCACCTGATTGATGCCGGGAACGTCTGGAAATACACGCCATGGACCACGAGCATGCGTAACGTCCTGCTCGACGCGAAACGGGCATCCGAACAAGCCGCAGCAGCCGGTCTGATGGTCGTGCCGGCCGAGATTACCGGCCCGATCTTGGCTCGTTACGCCGAGACGCTCACCGAGGCGTTCGCGGTGATCAAGGTCGGGCCGCCACCGTGGAAGAAGAACACCGGCGGCTGGTCCCACGCGGATCGCACGAACTGGAATCTTGCCTGCCGGTTCCGTGACCAGCAGCCCCAGATCCTGCGGATGCTCGAAAACACCCGCGTACCGTTCGACAATAATGAGGCTGAGCGCTCGCTGCGGATGGCGAAACTGCACGACAAAATCGCGGGAGCGTTCAGGAATCCCGACCACGCCCGAGCGTTCTGCACCGTCCGGTCCTACATCCAAACCGGCCGAAAACATGCCATCGACACCCTCGACAACCTCACCCGCCTCTGGACCACCAGCCCCTGGCTACCACCAAGCGTGACCTAAACCGGACAGACTGAGCAGTTACCGCACGTTGGCGTGTGTGTTGGCCACTCTTGAGAGTTCGGCCGCCAGCGCATCTGTGTTCTCGCCCGGTGCGCGCAATATGAGAATACCGACGCTGTCGCGTTTCGAGTGGTCAAAGTGCACTCTGACACCTGACCCATGTTTCTCGACGAGCTTTCCGACGTCGGTTTGGGCGCGCAGTCGGGCCTCAGCGACGACCTCGCTGAAGCCGTACGCTCGGGCGTACTGTGCGATATCGTCCCGCGAAGAGTCGCGTGACGATGCAGGATCGTCATTCGACGCCGCCGCAGGCGCAGACGCAAAGGGCAGAGACATTGCTGCCAAAACACACCACAATGAGCAAGTGCCGTCGCATGATCGATTTCCTTCTAGATTGACAACCCCCAGGCCATCATGTGGGCTGATTCGGTAATTGTCAAGCGATTTGGGAGCAGTGGGATCTTTGGCTGGTTCTGATTTTGGCTTCTCAGGAGGGGTCGTTTGATCGTTGCTCGGGTGGGCATGCGTAGCGGTCGTGGCCAACGTAAATCGTTCGGGGTGTGCCGGTTGGGACTGTTGAGTACGCGGGCGCGGGCGGGTTGCACGTCACGGACACAACCGTGGTGAACGGTCGCTGCGGGGACTGTAAATATTTCGGCGTAACGGACTCTGGGGTTGGCTAGTTTCCGGTTGGGAAGATGCGGCCTTCGAACATCATGTTGAAGGCGTTGAGCGCCGGTTTCCAGCGCATGGTCCAGCGTCGCCTGTCTCGACCGGTGGGGTCAAGCGATCGAACAACGAAGTACAAATATTTCAGTGCAGCTTGCTCGGATGGGAAGTGCCCACGCTCACTGACAGCGCGGCGGAACTTGGCGTTCAACGACTCGATGCCGTTCGTCGAAAAGATGACTCGGCGGACCTCGACCTCGAACGCAAGGAACGGCACGAACTCGGCCCATGCGTTGCCCCACAACCGGATGATCGCCGGATACTTCTGGCCCCACGCTCTGGTGAACTCGGTGATGCGTTCGCGGGCGGCGGCTTCGGTTGGCGCTGTGTAAGACCGGGCGTAACGCTCTCGAGATCGGGTCCCAATCGTGACGGCCGGCCAGCCGAAATGCCTGCCTGATCAGATGCAAAACCCATGTTTGAGTAATGGCCCGTGGCCATGTTGTCGCAATTGAATCGGGCGGTCCTTTCAAATCGTCGCAGCAAACTATGCACACATCGGCGACGCCCCGGTTCTTGATCTCAGTCAACACGGTCAGCCAGTGCTTCGCGCCCTCGCCGCCCTGGCCCGTCCACAAGCCCAGAATTGTCGCGTTCACCATCGATAGTGGCACCAATCGCCACTTCGATCGGAACCTCGAGATCAACAGGGACCGACCTCAGTAATCACGGTTTTGGTGCGGGTGCCGTCGCGTGAGTTCCCACCATCGCGGCCCTCGACCGCATGTTTCTCATAGCCGAGATGGGCGTCCATCTCACCTTCCAGGCCCGCTTCCGACACGCGTTTGGTGAGGTCGCCTAACAAGCCGCCCGGACCCGTGAGTTTTCACCCCTTCGGCGCGGACTTTGTCAACGAGTTGCTGCGCGAGTTCCGGATCGAACACGCCTGCTGAAACTGCTTCGGACAGCGGTACTGCTTTCCGGCGAGCCA
>JAYUFA010000538.1:0-3229 GCA_043738925.1 Actinomycetota bacterium | reverse complement strand
GCGTCTGCGGACCGCGCAGCTGCAGGGTGTTGCGCCATTCGAAGCTGTCGGTCCCAGGCCGCAACCCCGGGAATCGGTCGAGCAACCTGCTGATGCCGACTGCCATCTCGGTGCGCGCGAGCGCCGCGCCGATGCAGTAGTACGCGCCGAACGAGAACGCGAGGTGATGCGTGAGCGGCCGCGTGATGTCGAGGCGGTCGGGGTCGACGAACGTGTCCGGGTCGCGGTTGACGGCACCGTTGAGCACGTAGACCATGCCGTTCGGGGGCACGTCGACATCGCCGATACGCGCGCCATCGAGCGCAACGCGATGGCTGATCTGCACCGACGCGTCGTAGCGAAGGAACTCCTCCACGGCGTTCTTGGTGAACGCCGGCTGTTCACGCAGTAACTGCAACTGATCCGGATGACGAAAGAGTGCGACCTGCGCGTTGCCGAGCAGATCCTGGGTCGTCTCATGACCTGCTTGGAGCAGCAGAATCACGTTCGCGACGAGCTCGGTGTGGGTGAGGATCTCGCCATCGGCCTCCGCGACGAGCAGGGACGACAACAGGTCTTCACCGAGCGCGGACTTGCGCACGTCGGCAAGCTCGGTGAAGTAGGCGACGAGACCGCGTGCTGCGTCATCGCCGCGGCGGGCCACGTCGGGGGTGACGAACTTCTCTCCGGCACGGGCGAAGTCCCAGGACAGCGCCTTGATGGTGGGGAAGTCCGCCTCAGGTATGCCGAGCACGTGCGCGATGACGTTGAACGGCAGCTCGTAGTTGAACTGATCGACGAGCTCGGCGTGACCGTCATGCGCGAACCGATCGCACAACTCGTTCGTCACCATCTCGGCGATGGGCCGCCAGCGCGCCATGGCACGCGGGGTGAACGCGGACTTCACCAGGTTGCGGACGCGCTGATGCGGTTCGGGGTGCTGCCAGATCAGCACGTTCCGCATGACGTCGGTGAACGATCCGTCGCCGTGGTTGAACGCCTCCTCCACGACGGCAGGATCGTTAACCACACGCGGGTTCTTGAGGAACTCGTCGGTCTCGCCGAATCGCGTGAGGATCCACGCGCCGTGGAAGAGTTCGGGCTTGCAGCGATGCACCGGAGCGACGCGGCGCAGTTGGGCATAGAGGGGATACAGCTCACCGCGCCGACTCGGGTCGACGATGCTGTTCATGATCTCGTGGGGATCGGTCGGCAAGCCCTCGGGGCTCCAGTCGACGGATTCGTAACTCGCAGGGATGCCCGGCGACTTGACGATTGCGCTCATCGGCACATCTCCCCCCGCCACGCGTAACCGGCGTTGCGAAGCATGGTACTCGTCGCCGATGATCGCGTTTCCTGCGATAGTCGCGGCATGGACGAAGACCCGTCGGTACACGCAACCTTCCTGCACGTGGACGACCTTGCGCCTCAACGCGTGCGCACGCAACGCCATGCTGACGGCTCCGAGCGGTCGGTGTGGGATCGCTGGTTCGTGATCAACCAGGAACCACCGGTCGTCGCGTTGCACACGACATGGGACCCCGACGTCATCGTTCATCGTCATGGTCACCTCGGCCATCACGGCGTCTACGTGCTGCAGGGATCAATGGTCGCGGGCGAACATCACTGCGGAGTCGGCACGTACATCGATCTGCCGCTCGGCGCCGCTGCGGGGCCATACGTCGCCGGACCCGAAGGGGTCGAGCTGTTCGAGTTCACCGTCGGCGACGGGCGTTCGTGGGATGCGGACACGAGCGGATTCTCCCAGCTGCTGGCCGACCGAGGTGTCACGCCGCTCCCAAACCCGCCGATCGAGCTGCCTGCTTGGCTGGAGGATCGCCGGAGCGATCTGACGAACCTCGGACCCGCAGCCTCCCCGTCGGAGTGAAGATCGCTCCGTCGCCGTGTGGCTTCTAACCCGAACGGCCGGGGCGCCGACCGGTTCGCCGGCTCGTCCGCCTCCCCCAGCAGCGTCAGCAACGATGGGCCGAACGGCGGGCGCCACGGTCGCGCCGCGAGGCGTACGCTCGGGGCACTCAACGCTCTGCGAGAAGGATCCACCGTGCCGGCGGCCGACTCCGGGGACGGCCGGCTTGCCGGTCCGACCACGTTCCCCCTGAACAACGACGCGCTCTTCACCCGCGCGCCCGGCGCCATCTTCGTGCTGGACCGTCACGGCCGCATCCAGGCCGCGAATGTTGCCGCAGGTCGCCTGACGCAGCGGATCAGCGACGACCTCATCGATCGCAATATCGACGACCTTCTCTACCCCGACGACCGCCTGTTCTACCCAAGCCCGGAGTCGCTCGGCCCCGTCGAATACGACTGCCGGATTGTCCTACCCGACGGTGCCCTGCGGCGGGTGCGGGTGCGGGTGCTCGCCCACGGCGACCAGTACGTGGGCTTCTTCGAGGACCTCACCGATCTGTTGCGAAGCATCGCCGACGCCGAGGAGTCCACCGAGGCTCGCTACGAGAAGCTCCTCCAGAACATCGACGATGTCATCACCGTGTGCGACGAGAACGGCGTCGTGCTCACCAACCTCGGCCATTTCAGCGAGTTGCTCGGTTGGCCGGCGTCGTATTGGGAGGGGCGGCCAATCTTCGACTACGCCCACCCTGACGAAATCGACGATGCGCTCAAGACATTCGACCTGTTGCGACGCATGCCCGGCGTGCCGATCATCCGCGATTTTCGGACGCGCGACAGCAACGGCCGATGGGCGTGGCTGCAATTCACCGCGACGAATCTGCTCGACGATCCTACGGTGAACGCCATCGTCCTCGTAAGCCGCAACGTCACACTGAAGAAGCAGAGCGAGACGCTGCAACGCAGCCACTCGGACATCTTCGAGCTGATCGCGTGCGCGGCGCCCCTCGATCTTGTGCTCGGCCGATTGCGACTACTCATCGACGAACACGTGCATCGCTGCACGTCGGGCTTCTTTCTGCTGGACGAAGGCCGCCTACGCCCCGGTGCCGATGCCACGCTCGCGCCGGCCTTCATCGACGCGGTGACGGGCCCGCGCAGCGGTTGGTTCGGCACGTTGCGCGAAGTAATGCTGACCGGTCGCAGCTCGACCGTGACCGACATCGCGTCGAGCCCTTGGTACGACCACGCGCAAACGGCGCTCCTCGGTAACCGGGCTACCGTTTCGATCCCGATTGACGATGATCTCTCCGAACACGGGCCCTGTGGTGTGCTCGAGATTCACCTTGAGGACTCGCGATCGTTGGGTCAGGTCGAAGAG
>JAYUFA010000537.1:0-8513 GCA_043738925.1 Actinomycetota bacterium | reverse complement strand
TCGGCAATACCCAGCCAGGGAATAAGGCCTCGCAGAAACGCGTCGACAGCGACCTCGTTTGCCGCGCTCAACCAGGCAGGCGCGGTGGCGCCGGCCCGCCCGGCTTCGTAGGCGATAGCGAGACAGCGGAACGCGACCACATCCGGTAGGGCAAAGTCGAGCCGTCGCAGCTCGCGCCAGTCGATTGGACCGTACGCGCCATCGAGTCGATCGGGGTAGGCAAGGGCGTAGCCGATGCACAGCCGCATATCGGGCTTGGAGAGCTGCGCGATCGTTGCGCCGTCGCTAAAGGTGACCATGGAATGCACAATGGATTGCGGGTGCACGACGACCTCGATGCGGTCGTACTCGACATCGAACAGCTCGTGCGCTTCGATCACCTCGAGGCCCTTGTTCATGAGCGTCGACGAGTCGACCGTGATCTTCGGCCCCATGCTCCACGTGGGATGCGCCAACGCGTTCTCGATGGTTACTCCTGCCAGCTCGGCGCGGGTCTTGCCCCGGAACGGGCCGCCACTCGCGGTCAGAACGACACGGTGCAGACGGTCGGGATTGTCATTGGCGCGCAGGCACTGATGCACAGCGCAGTGTTCGCTGTCGACCGGTATCAACTCGGCGCCTGGTGTGTCGCGCACCCTTCTCACGACGGGCCCCGCGGCGATGAGCGACTCCTTGTTGGCCAGGCCGAGACGTTTGCCGGCCAAGAGGGTGGCCAAGGTGACGCCGAGCCCTGCGAAACCAACGACACCGTTGATCGTGATGTCGGCTTCACGCGCGGCATCAGCGAGGGCATCAGGGCCGGCGAGCACGTGCGTGCCCGCGGGAACGCCCTCGCGCACCGTTGCCGCGAGCGATGCGTCGGCGATAGCCACGACCGTCGGACGGAACTCCTGTGCCTGAGCGATCAGTAGGTCGACCGACCGTGCTGCTCCGAGCGCGAACACCTGGTACCGATCCGGCCGGTCGCGCGCGATGTCGAGAGTCTGGGTGCCGATCGATCCCGTCGACCCCAGCACCGCGATCGAGGTCATGACACGACGATAGGCGCCGACGTCGTCAATTCCGTGGCGGTGCATCGGCCACCGAGCTGCGAACGGTCACCGATCAGAGCTTGAGCAGCCGGGCGACTTCGTAGGTGACGGGAAGCACGAACAACAGCGCATCGAAACGATCGAGCAACCCGCCGTGGCCTGGCAGCAGCGTGCCCATGTCTTTGACGCCGAGGTCGCGCTTGAGGAGCGACTCGCAAAGGTCACCCAGTGGCGCGGCAATGGCCGCACACAACCCGAGCACGAAGCCATGCTTCCACGTACCCCATGGCTGCCATTGCGACACGAGCACCGTGGACGCAACCACGCAAAGCGCCATGCCGCCGACCAGACCTTCGACCGTCTTGTTCGGACTCGCGGCACTCAACTGCGAACGACCGACCGCGCGGCCGACGAACAATCCGCCGACGTCGTACGCCACTGCAGCCACGATGCCGCCGAGCAGAATGCCGATGCCTCGGTCGCCCCACAGCGACAGCATCAGGGCGGCGAAGCTGCCCATCACCCCGACATAGGCGACGCCGAGCACCGTTACCCCGACGTTCAGCAGAGGCGATTCATTGCCGACCCCGATGAGGAACCACACCATCGAAAAAGCGACCGTCAGAAAGAGCACGAGCGGCAGAGCATCAAGGCCGCGCCAGTAGATCGCGAGCGGCAATGCCGCAGTGGCCGCGATACCGAGGAGCGCCGCGGGCTGATACCCGGCCCGGCGCGTTGCGGCGAAGAACTCGGCGACCGCGAGCCCGAGCACCACGGCGATGAGCACGACCGCGGCCTTCGGCCCGATTCGGAAGGTGATGAGCGCAGCTACCGCGAGCGCAACACCGGTCGCAACCCGCAGCAACATGTCGTCGCGCTTGGGCGCAGCCGCCGCGCCAGCCGCGCCACGAGTGCGCGTCGCGGAAGCACCGCGCCGCGATTCCAACGGCACCACCGCCGGTTGGTCGTCGAGATCGTCATCGAGATCAAGGAACGTGTCAGGCGCGCCGTCGTCATAGGCGAAGAAGTCGTGGCCTGCCGCGTCGTCGTGCGCGAACGTGAACTCGTCAACCTCGTCGGCAGCGACGGCCCGGTCATCGCGCCACCGCGGCTGAGCACCGGTGATGGTCGACCACGAGTCCGCAGCATCAGCCGGGCGAGCCGCGCCGCTCGGCGGCGCGGTCCAGTGTGGGAGTCCATCATCGAGGTCGATGTCGTCCGCGGCGTCGTCGGCGAATACCGAGCGCCCGGGGCGCACACCGTCGTCCGTTGCACCTTGAACTGGCATGACGGTGATGCCCTCGTAGTCCTCGGGATCGTGTTTTGAGCGATCTTGCTGGTCCACCACGGACCTCCTTGCTCTTCGCCCGCAGGCGCGCGGGGCTCAGATTTCGAGCAGCTCTTCGACCTTTTTGACCCGTGCCGCTTCGACGTCAGCTTCGTGCTGATGGGTCAGCTTGTCGAGATCCTTCTCCGCCCGGGCCAACTCGTCCTCGGACAGGTCTCCCGCCTTTTCCAACTCTTCGGCGTCACGGCGCGCCGCACGGCGGCAGTTGCGAATCGCCACTTTCGCTTCCTCAGCCATACTGTCGACAAGCTTTGACAGCTCGCGTCGACGCTGCTCGGTGGGCGCCGGAAAGTTCAACCGAATCGCTCGACCATCGTTGCTCGGGTTCAGTCCGAGATCGGCATTTCGGATGGCCTTTTCAACCGCGTTCATCGTGGACGCGTCATGAGGCGTAATCAGCAGTTGCCGCGGCTCGGGCACCGCGAACGAAGCGAGTTCCTGCATCTTCATCTCGACGCCGTACGCCTCGACCGTGAGCCGCTCTACGAGAGCCGAACTCGCACGCCCGGTGCGTACGGTCGCGAACTCCGTACGCGCGTGCACGACGGCGCGTGCCATCTTCTCGCCCGCGTCCTCGAGTACGAGGTCGGTGATCTCACTCATCGGCGTGCCTTCATCAACTGACCAGAGTACCGATCGCCTGGCCGGCGAGCAGGGACCGCACATTGCCGCGGGCCAACAGGTCGAATACGACGATCGGTAGCGCGTTGTCCATGCACAACGTGATCGCCGTGGTGTCCATGACCTTCAGTCCACGATTGAGCACTTCCATGTAGGACACCGACACGATCAACTCGGCCGACGGATCCTTCTTCGGGTCGGCCGTGTAGATGCCATCGACCTGGGTGGCCTTGAGTACGGCCTCGGCTTCGATCTCAACCGCCCGCAACGCCGCCGTGGTGTCCGTGGTGAAAAAGGGGTTGCCGGTACCGCCGGCAAAGATGACGACGCGGCCCTTTTCGAGATGACGAATGGCCCGACGCCGGATGTAAGGCTCGGCGATCTGGGCCATGTGAATTGCCGTTTGCACACGGGTGGGCTGGCCAAGCTGCTCCAGTGTGTCCTGCAATGCCAGGGCGTTGATGACCGTGGCCAGCATGCCCATGTAGTCGGCCTGGGCACGATCCATCCCGGCGCCGGCGCCGGTCATGCCCCGCCATATGTTGCCGCCGCCGACGACCACGGCCACATCGACCTGAAAGGCCTTGCGAAGCTCGACGATGTCTTCGGCGATCTGGCGGACGACTGCTCCATCGATGCCGGTGCCCGCATCACCGGCGAAAGCTTCGCCGGACAACTTGAGCACGATGCGACGCCATCGTCCCGGCGTCGTGCCGGGAACGATGGGATCGACCACGCGGGCCTCGTCGGTCATCAGGCGCCGATGGTGGCCTGAGCGAAACGGACGATGGTTCCCTTGCCAATCTTTTGCTGAACCGTCTCCTTCTCACCGAACATGCCCTGTTCGAGCAGGACCCGTTCCTTGAACCAGGCGCTCAGACGACCCTCGACGATCTTTTCCCAGGCCGGTTCGGGCTTACCCTCGGCCTTGGTGATCTCGAGAAGCGCGACGCGCTCCTTGGCGGCCAACTCGCCCGAGATCTCGTCTCGGGTCAGCGACGATGGCTTCGCAAAGGCGATGTGCAACGCCACCTCGTGCAAGACGTCCTGTGCGACGCCATTGCCCTCGACGATGACCGCATTGATGCCCCGACTGTCCTGCGTGTGCAGGTACGTGTCGATCGTGTTGCCAGGGCTCGCTTCGATACGCACGACCTTGCCCAACGCGAGATTCTCTTTGGTCGTGAGCCGAAGGTCATCGAGCACGGCGTCGTCGATCGCGCCCTCGCCGTCGGCGAGCACCTTCGCGGCCAACTGTTGAGCGAGCGCGAGCACGGCATCGCTCTTGGCAGTGAAATCGGTCTCGGTGCGAATCTGCACGATGGCCGCCGAGGATCCGCTCGACACGAGCGCTATCGAACCCTCGTTGTTCTCGCGGTCCTGGCGCTCGCCCGCTTTGGCGAGGCCCCGTTCACGCAATATTTGGACCGCCTTCTCGAAGTCTCCGTCGGCCTCGGTGAGCGCCTTCTTGGCGTCCATCATGCCGGCACCGGTCGCGTCGCGCAGCGCCTTGACGTCCTTCGCGCCGAACTCTGCCATGAGTGTCAGCCTTCCTCGGTTGCAGGGATCGCGTCGACAGGAATCTCGACCGTTGCGTCAACGGGGATCTCAACCGCTGCGTCGACAGGGGTCTCGAGGGGCGCGTCGGCAGCATCGGTGGCGGCAGCTTTGGCCGCAACCAGACGCGCCTCACGGGCCGCCTGGGCCGCAACGGCCTGCGATCGTGCCTCGTTCTGTTGTTGCGCGATTGCCGCCTCTTCTTCCGCGCTGCGGCGCGGCGCCGCTGCTTCGCCGCCGCCACCTCCACGACGCGATGCGATGAAACGACCCTCTTGCACGGCATCGCTGACGATGCGGGCCATGAGCTGACCCGAACGGATCGCGTCGTCGTTACCCGGGATCACGTACTGGATGATGTCAGGATCACAGTTGGTGTCGACGACGGCGATGATCGGAATGCCGAGCTTGTTCGCCTCAGTGCAGGCAATGTGTTCTTTCTTCGTGTCGAGGATGAACACCGCATCGGGCAGCCGCGTCATGTTGCGAATACCACCCAGGTTGCGCTCCAGCTTCACCAACTCGCGGCTGATGATGAGCGCTTCCTTCTTCGGCATCGCCTCGAACTCACCCGAGTCGCGCATGCGCTGATAGTCCTTCATCTTCGACACGCGCTTGGCCATGGTGTCGAAGTTGGTCAACATGCCACCGAGCCACCGCTCGTTGATGTACGGCATGTTGCATCGCTCGGCGTAGGACTGCACCGCGTCCTGGGCCTGCTTCTTCGTGCCGATGAACAGGACCGTGCCGCCCCCGGCGACGAGGTCGCGTACGAACGTGTACGCCTTGTCGACCCGCGTCAGAGTCTGCTTCAGATCGATGATGTAGATGCCGGCCTTTTCACCGTGGATGAATCGCTTCATCTTCGGGTTCCAGCGCCGGGTCTGGTGCCCGAAGTGGACACCGGCATCGAGTAGTTGCTTCATGGTCACGACGGCCATGGTTGGCTCCTTCCCATCGGTTGGACGTCCCCGGACCCGGCGCCGATAGCGGCGACCGTTGGGAGGGTCTGGGTGCGTGCGATCACGAACGTGATCGCTTTGGTGTGCGCTTTACCCCACGCGGACTCGCGTGCGGAGACCTCGTGCTGGAGGTCGGCGGGCAAGTGTAGCCGCGTCCGGCACGGACAGAGGATGCGGCCGGTCACGGCGTTCCGATCGGAACGAGTCGCACACGTACCCGTGCGGGTACCGCAAACAGGTCTGCTGGATCGAGGTAGACGTCGCCGCGGCGTACGCCGAAGTGCATGTGGTCGCCGCTCAAGCCAACCGGATCACCTCGCCGCACCGTGGAACCCTCGGACACCGTGACAGACAGAAGATACGAGTAGCTGGTGCGTAGGCCATCGGCATGGGCAACGGTGACCGCCGAGCTCGGCCCGACCCGGCCTGCGAAAGTGACCATGCCATCAGCCGCGGCGCGTACGACAGTGCCGGGGTTGGTCGCGTACTCCCAGCCGCGGTTGCCGGGTCCATAGGGGTTCGAGGGAGGCCGAAATCGGTCGACGACGGGAGCTTCGACTGGCTGCGCGTAGACAACGGTGATCTGCTGAGCAAAACCGGGACCGGTCACGCCCACCAAACGTGTCACGGCCAGCCGTAATCTTGGCGGCAGCCCTACTCGCGCCCCCGGTTGCAGTCCGGACAACGGTGCCACGGAGCGACCTGGTGCCGCCGCCGCTGTCGGCGCTGCCGCCGCGGGCCCCGCACCAGCGACGGGAAAGGCCACCACGAGCAGGCCCAACGTCAGAGCCACCGCGACCAGCGGGCGCCCTGATGGCCGTTTGGACCATCTCAGCGTTTTCGTACGCGTTCCTACGTGAGCTCGCGCACCGCCGCCGTGATCTTTGAGCGGAGCTGCAAGACAGCCTTCGTATGGATCTGGCACACGCGACTCTCGGTGACACCCAAGACTTCGCCGATCTCGGCCAGCGTGAGACCTTCGTAGTAGTAGAGCGTAAGGACGATCTTTTCCCGCTCGGGCATGCGGTTGATCGACTGCGCGAGCAGCTGACGCATTTCCTCGACCTCGTACGCGCCAACCGGGCCGTCGTTGGCGTCGGGGATGGTGTCGCCAAGTGTCATCGACTCGCCACGCTCGCCCCCGACCGAGAGCAATTCGTCGAGTGCCACGATGCCGACGAACGAAAGTTGTCCGAGCAAGGCTTGGAACTGCTCGTCGCTCAGACCGAGTTCGGTTGCTACTTCTTCGTCGTTGGGCGTGCGCCTGTGCAGAGCCTCGAGCTTGGTGTAGGCACGCTCGAGCGCGCGCGCCTTGGCCCGAACGGAACGCGGCACCCAGTCGATGGAGCGAAGCTCGTCGAGAATCGCTCCTTTGATACGAGCGATGGCGTACGTCTCGAACTTGTAGCCACGCGCGGGATCGAACTTTTCGACGGCGTCGATGAGTCCGAAGATGCCATAGCTGATCAGGTCGGCCTGTTCGACGTTCTGCGGCAGCCCGACGGCTACACGCCCGGCGACGTACTTCACGAGCGGCGAATAGTGCACGAGCAGTTGGTCGCGAATCGTGAGATCGCGACCGGATTTGTAGCTCCCCCAGAGGAGATCGACCTCGCGTTGTTGCTCGTCGTGCATGCGCGAGATCCCCTACGCCCTCGGGTGCGTCGCGCGATGGACGCGTTGAAGCCGCTCTTTGCTGACGTGCGTATAGATCTGCGTTGTGCTCAAGTCGGCGTGACCCAAGAGTTCCTGCACCGCTCGAAGATCGGCACCACCGTCCAAAAGATGAGTGGCGTAGGTGTGTCGTAAGGCATGGGGATGCGTTGGACCCACACTGCGACGGTCGAGAAGGCGTCGAACATCGCGAGGGGTCAGCCGCACGCCGCGGGCGTTGCAGAACAGAGCGACCGAGGCGTCGGTCTCGCAGGTGATCACTGCGGGGCGGAATTGCCCGACCCAAATCTGCAACGCCTCGCACGCCGGTAGGGACAGTGGCACGGCGCGTTGTTTGGCGCCTTTGCCCCAGACCGTGACGCGACCACGTGCCAGATCGAGGTCCGCGGGTCCAAGCGCACAGACCTCGCTGACTCGCAGGCCACTTCCGTAGAGCAACTCGAGCACCGCGTCGTCTCGCGCCCGAGTCACCTCGTCGCCAAGAACAATCCGCGCCGGCGGCTTGTCGAGGAGCGACACGAGCTCGTCGTCGCGCAGAATCCGCGGCAGACGCGCTTCGCCCCGCGGGGTCGATAGGCCGAGCGTTGGGTCGCGCTCGATGACGCCACGTCGCCGCGCCCAGTCGAAGTAGCGACGCAACACGGAGGCCTTCCGAGCGATGGTTCGCCGGGCGTAGCGACGCGTGTCGAGGTAGGCCAGGTAACGGCGGATCATCCGCCGGTCGACGGCCCGCGGGTGGTCGACGCCGCTGCGCTCGACCCAGACACAAAAGGCCGCGAAGTCGCGAGAATACAGCGCGCGACTCGCCTCGTTCAAGGCGGTCAGCGAGGCCACGAACGACTCTGCTTCCCAGGCCATGACGCGAGCCTAGCCACGCACTGACCACAGTTGTCGCCAAGGCCGCCACGCAAAGTGACCAACCGTCGGGGGTCATGATGGGGAACCATCCGGGTCTCGGGGAACTTGATCGCGTGCGATTCGTTCGAACCAGCCATGCTCGGCCGCCACCCAGCGATCGCGGACCAGCCGCTCGAGCGCGTCAGCGGTGGCAACCAGCGAAAGGCCGAGTCGAGCGGCGAGTGTTTCG
Organism: Actinomycetota bacterium; assembly: GCA_043738925.1. Lineage (GTDB taxonomy): Bacteria > Actinomycetota > Acidimicrobiia > Acidimicrobiales > WLNW01 > WLNW01. The sequence goes on along the minus strand of JAYUFA010000537.1, from coordinate 233 downwards.
AGTCGGGCGGGTGACCATCCGAACGCGTCGAGCACACTCGCAGCGTCGGCGGCCGGCGCGGGGCGGGTGTCGCGCCGGCTTCGCCGCGGGCCCGGAGTCATCTGCAACGCAACCAGTAGGTCGCCAACCTCTATGGCGACGCCGGCACCATCGCGCAGCAACATGTTCGTACCCCGCGACGCTGGGCTGTGCACGGATCCCGGAACGGCGAGCACCGTGCAATGCCGAGCGTT
>JAYUFA010000536.1:0-8598 GCA_043738925.1 Actinomycetota bacterium | reverse complement strand
GCGTTCAGCCGACACGTTCGGTGCCGGTGAACGCCATTTCCTCAGCCCGGTTCACGTACCGCAGGGCTTGCAGCGTCATCGCACCCCGACTCACCGACGCGGCTACGGGCGTCTGTGCCACCACGGTGTGGTGTAACCCGGTCGAGCGCGCATCTCCGTAGAAGGGGAGTAGGCGCAACCGTTCGGCCCGAGCCACCACGAGATCGGTGTCGATCTGTACGAGTCGATCACCGCGCGGGGTGTGGGCGAGCGCGACGGTTGTCGCGAACGACACATCGTCAGACCCGAGCGGCACGGGGTCGACCGCGTTGACCTCGCATACCGTGTGATCGCCGATCGACGCGGCAAGCGTCACGCCGTGGTAGTTGACATCGAGGCGCACCTCGCCCACTTGCGCCGGGTATCCCCAACGGGCCCGGAGCGCCTCGGCGGCCGCGGCGTTGTCGATGATGCAAACCTGCACCATGCCGCGCGGGCGGAGGCCGCTGCGACATCCCACGCGTAGTTGCAGTAGCGAGAACGCGCCCCACGTACTGTTTGGACACCGCCACGCTTGCACGACCATCGTTGGTGGATTGGTGGGATGGAGTCCGGCCGGCAGCGAAGTCTGCCGGCCGATCGTCAAAATCTCGAACATCGCCTGGAACACCGTTGCGTCGACAAACGTCTCTGGCGCGGTGTCGAAAGCCGCCATCGTGGCGGCGTGGTCGAGCAGCTCGGCGAGCGGCGCGGTGCCCGACAGCATCAGCGCGCCACCTCCTGCCGCGCAGGGCGGAAGTGGGGCATGACTTCGCGCGCGAAGAGTCGCATTGATGCGAGCACCTTCTCCTGGGGAACGCATTCCATGGCGTTCACGAGGAAGTTGATGCCGGTGAGGCCGAGCGACTCCCAGCGCTTCAGCGCGGCCACGATGATGTCCGGATCGCCGACGCAGATGCCTTCGGGAATGCCGAACTGGTCTCCTGGGCCCTCCGTCTTCGAGCGGTCGGTCTTCGGCGCCAGGTTGGCGAGGGACTGGTAGGCGCGTGTCGGATAGGCCTCGCGGGTCCACATCAGGTGCGAGTTCGCGAGTCCGAATTGTCCGACCATCCCCATGCCGACCTTGGCGGCCGCGGAGGCGTCCTCGTGGCAGTACAGAAAGTTGAGCGTCGTCACCTCGCGCGTGACCACCGAGCTCACCGGGTTGCACTGCTCGATACGTCGGAAGTACTCCTTGGTACGACGTTCCTGCTCGGCATAGCCCGCCGCAGCGACCCCGAGACAGCCGAGCCCACGGTCGGCGGCATCGAGCTCGGTGCCCGGCGAGGTCACCGTCACCCACAGCGGGGGGTGGGGCTTTTGCACGGGTTTCGGCAGGACATTGCGCTCGGGCATCGAAAAACACAGACCGTCGTAGATGACAGGCTCGTCGGCCCACAGCTTGGGAAGGACATGGACGAACTCGTCCCACGTCTTCTTGGTCTGATCAGGGTCGACTCCGAAGCCGCCGAGTTCGGTCCAGGTCGAGCTCCGCGCCGTGGCGACCTCGAGGCGCCCACGAGACAACAGGTCGAGCGTGGCGCAACGTTCAGCGACGCGGATGGGGTGGTTCATCTCGGGTACGCACACCACGGCGCCATGGCCGATGCGGATGCGTTCGGTCTGAGCCGCTACGGCGGCCAGCACCACCTCGGGTGCCGAGCAGTGCGAGTACTCCTCAAGGAAGTGGTGCTCGACGGCCCATACCCAGTCGAAACCCAGCTCATCGGCCAGACGTGCCTGTTCGAGGGCGTTGTGCAGCACCGCGCTCTCGACCTCGGAGGTGAACGGGCGCGGGGTGGACATCTCGAAGAAGATGCCGAACTTCACGCTCGGGGTTCTAGCACCCGGTGCACGGTGGCGGTGGTGCGACAAGATGGGGAAATGAATTCGCACGACGCATTGCGGCCCTTCACGATCGACGTCAGCGACGACGTGCTCGTCGACCTGAGCGCGCGTCTCGCCCGCACGCGGTGGCCTGACGCCGGCATCGGCGAGCCATGGACCCAGGGCACCGATCTGGTCACGCTGCAACAGCTGTGTGCGTACTGGCAGGACGGCTTCGACTGGCGTGCCGCGGAGGATTCCTACAACCAATGGCCCCAGGTGCTGACCGAGGTCGACGGCCAGCCGATCCATCTGTTTCACGTGCGGAGCACGCACGCCGACGCTGTGCCGCTGGTGCTGCTGCATGGCTGGCCGAGTGTCAACACCGAGTTCGTGGAGCTGTTCGGCCCGCTCACCGACCCGGTGGCTCACGGGGGCCGAGCCGAGGATGCGTTTCACGTCGTCTGCCCTTCGCTCCCCGGTTTCGGCTGGAGTGGCCCGACCCGGCGCCCTGGGTGGACGCCACACCGCATCGCCGGGGCCCTCGTCGAGGTGATGAGCCGCCTCGGCTACCAGCGGTTTGTGGCGCAGGGCGGCGACTGGGGCGCCATGGTCGCGTCGCAACTCGGTCTGCACTTTCCCGACCGTGTCGCTGCGATGCACCTCAACATGGTGATCGCGCCACCGCCGCGCGACGTTGTCGATCCAATGGCCGGGCTGACCGACGCCGAGCTCGCTCAGATCGCCGGTATGCGCGCCCGGGGTGGCGAGGAGATGGGGTACCAGCAGATCCAGGCGACGAAACCGGCGAGCGTGTCCGCCGGCCTGAACGACTCTCCGGCCGGGCTCGCGGCGTGGCTCATCGAGAAGTACCGCGCGTGGGGTGATTGCCACGGCGAGCTGGCGTCACGTTTCAGCGCGGACACGCTCTGCTCGTTGCTCACCACGTATTGGGCGACCGGCACCATCGGTTCCGCCAACCGCATTTACGCGGAGACCCGCCGCGCAGGTGCGGGGGCGTCGCTGCCCAAGACGAACGTGTCCGTGCCGATGGGGTACAGCCGATTCCCGGCCGACGGTTTTGCGCCGCCGCGGGCGTGGGTGAATCGGCTCTATGACGTTCGTTCGTGGGTCGAACACGACGAGGGCGGGCACTTCCCGGCGCTCGAGGTGCCGTCGCTGCTCATCGGTGATCTTCGGGAGTTCTTCGCCGGCTATCGCTCGTGCTTCGTCCGCCAACCTTAGGTCGGCGAACGAGTTGGGCCTTGACACGCGGACTCGACCACCTTCCTCCGCGGGAACTCTTGCACTGGGCCGTTGGATCACCGCCGTGAGCCTCCCGGCCCTTTCTCCCTCCCGGCTCTTTCCGTGCCCCGGCCCGCCGCATACCGTGACCCTCGTGGACGAACTTTTCGCAGATCTCGACGACGCGGCGCGCTTGGCACTCGACGTCGCCCTCGGTACCGCGGCCGCCCTCGGCGATGGCCAATGCGGTACCGAGTACCTCCTATTCGGGATCTTCGCGACCGCGAAAGGTGAAATGAGCGAGGTCGGCGAACTCTTCGTGCTCGACGAGTTGCGCATCGAACGGGCCATCCAGAAGTTGCGCGATGGCAACTTCAACGGCGCCGAATATGACGGCGATCCGCCTTTATCACGGCGGGCCCGCACTGCCGCGGGCACCAAGCGCTTCGACGGGACCGGCCCCACTGGGGTGTTCGAGTTGCTGTCCGGTGCGCTCGAAGACGACGCCTCCGGCGCATGCGCCGCGTTGCGCGAACTTGGCGTGCGGCCTGAGGAGGTCCGCCGCCTGGCGGCGTACGGCACACGGCACTTGTCCAAAGACGAGGCTGCGTTGCTGCTCGAAATGCTCGACCGGCGCGCCGCCGATCGTCACCGGCCGTGGTGGGGTCCGATGCCTGACAGTCGCATCGTGCCATTGCGGGCCGGTCGCTGGGAGATCCTCGAGGTGGGCCGCAGCGCGTCGGCCATGGCGCACATCGACGGCCTCGCGGTCACGAGCGACGGCTTCGGTCTGTCGCTACGGGTTGAGTCGCTGCGTCCCTGGGTGCTGCCCCCAACGTTCGAACCGCCCGAGATCTTGATACCCGGCGGCTCGCCAATGCATCGTGTGGGCCCCGAGATGTTCCGTATCGAGCTGACCTTCGCCGATGGCGAACGGGTCACGAACCGCCAGCCCATTGGTCGGTGGCGCGACGAACAGCCGCCGACCCCGGTGCTCGTTCCGTTGTCGAACCGCACGGAGGTCACCCGGAACAACGATCGACGCCGCACCGAGCATCGCGTGATCACGACGCAGTGGTGGGTATGGCCGCTACCCGCACCGGGGACGATAGAAGTGCGTGTCGACTGGCCGGCCGAGGTGCTTTCAGGCATAGCGGCCTTCGATGCCCGTCCGTTGCTGGAAACAGCATCGACCCTTCGATAAACATCGTCCGCAGCCGATAGGAACAGTCCGTTCTGTGGAAGGACACGCGAAGATGGCTGCGATCAGCTTCCCCCGCATTCACGCCGAAAGCGAGGCGCCGGGCATGCCCGACCCTGTTCCTGCGTACCGTGTCTGCGGCGTCCGCGTCGACGCGCACCAGGTACCGTCTGCGGTCGAAGCGCTCCTTGACGCACGTCGACAAAGCGCGCCGCTGGCCGTACACCTTGTCAACGCGGGCACGTTGTCGTTGGCCCGCCACGACGACGAGCTGCGCGACTTGTTGCAACGCGGCGACCTCAACCTGCCCGACGGCATGCCGCTCGTTTGGATTGCGCGCAAGCGACTCGGGCTCGCGCACATGGTCGATCGTTGCTACGGGCCGGATTTGATGCTGGCGGCACTCGATCAGGGCCGCCGCCACAATCTGCGTCACTACTTCTACGGTTCGAGTCCCGATGTCGTCGCGGCGTTGGCGAGCCGCATGCAAGAACGCTTCCCCGGCCTCGAAGTGGTCGGCGCCGAGTCACCGCCTTTTCGCGCGCTGACCTCCGAGGAATCGGCCGACCTCGTTTCGCGGGTGCGCGCCGCCCAAGCCGACATCGTTTGGGTAGGCCTTGGTACGCCGAAGCAGGACGTATTCGTCGACGAGTATCGCGATCAGCTCGGTGCCGCGCTCGTAGCCGTGGGCGCGGCATTCGATTTCCACGCCGGCACGAAAAAGCAGGCCCCGAGCTGGGTGCAGCGAGTCGGCATGGAATGGGCATTCCGCCTGGCCGCCGAACCGGGTCGCCTGTGGAAGCGCTATCTCGTCGGCAACACGCAGTTCGTGTGGGGCGTGCTGCGCGACAAGCCTGTCCTTGTGACGCGCCGATAATCCGGCTCGGTGCTGGTGACGCGCCGATAATCCGGCTCGGTACGGCGATCGGTGCTGCTTACAAACGACTGACGTCGGCCTCGACCATCGTTCGCACCAGATCGGGGAACGACAGCCGTGGCTTCCAGCCCAGCGTGCGTTCCGCCTTCGACGGATCGCCGAGGAGGTAGTCGACCTCGGCGGGTCGGAAATAGCGCGGATCAACCTTGACGTATTGCTCCCAGTCGAGGTTGACGTGCCCGAAGGCCAGCTCGCAGAATTCGCGCACCGTGTGCGCCTCGCCTGTCGCGATCACGAAGTCGTCGGGCTGGTCGACTTGCAACATCCGCCACATGGCTTCGACGTAGTCGCCGGCGAAACCCCAATCGCGTCGGGCGTCGAGGTTGCCGAGATACAGCGTCTTTTGGGTGCCGGCGGCGATGCGCGCGACAGCCCTCGTGATCTTGCGCGTCACGAACGTCTCGCCGCGGCGGGGGCTTTCGTGATTGAACAAGATGCCGTTGGTCGCGAACATGCCGTAGGACTCGCGGTAGTTCACCGTGGACCAGTACGCGAACACTTTGGCCGCTCCGTACGGGCTACGCGGATGAAATGGCGTGTCCTCGTTCTGCGGCGGCAGCGCCGAGCCGAACATCTCCGACGACGACGCCTGGTAGAAGCGGATGGCCTTGCCCGTGGACTCGGTCGTCTGGCGAATCGCTTCCAGCAGCTTCACGGTCGCGGTGCCGGTGACGTCGGCGGTGTACTCCGGCATCTCGAAGCTCACCTGTACATGGCTCTGCGCGGCGAGGTGATACACCTCGTCGGGCGCCACCTTGCGCAGCAGGTTGGCCATCACGGTCGAGTCGGTGATGTCGCCGTAGTGCAGGAAGAACGGGCTGCCCGGGTCGTGCGGATCGTGGTAGATGCCGTCGAGTCGCCACGTGTTGATCGTGGACGTGCGGCGCATCACGCCGTGCACCTCATAGCCCTGTTCGAGGAGGAACTCTGCGAGGTAGGAACCGTCTTGGCCAGCGATGCCGGTCACGAGCGCGACGGGCATCAGTTGGCCCCGCGGATCTCGTCTGGGTTCTGCGCGAGATACCACTCGTAGGTCTCCTCGATGCCTTCACGCAGGCCGATGCTCGGCTTCCAGCCAACGGCGGTGAGGCGGCTCACGTCGAGCACCTTGCGCGGTGTGCCGTCGGGTTTGGAGGTGTCGAACACCAGCTCCGCATCGGGGTGCACGATGTCGCGCACCATCTCGGCGAGGGCCCGGATCGTGAGGTCGTCGCCCGTACCCACGTTGATGTGCGACTCATCCTCGTAGTGCTCCATCAGATACGCACAAGCGTCGGCGAGGTCATCGACGTGGAGGAACTCGCGCATCGGGCTGCCGGTGCCCCAGATCTCGACCGCGCGACGGCCCTCACGTTTCGCGTCGTCGAACTTGCGGATCATCGCCGGCAGCACGTGACTGGAAGTGAGATCGAAGTTGTCGCCGGGGCCGTACAAATTGGTCGGCATCGCCGAAATGAAGTTGCAGCCGTACTGGCGCTTGTAGGCCTGGCACAACTTGATGCCGGCGATCTTGGCGATGGCGTACGGCTCGTTGGTCGGCTCGAGCAGGCCGGTGAGCAGCTCGTCCTCGGTGATCGGTTGCTGGGCGTTGCGGGGGTAGATGCACGAGCTGCCGAGGTATAAAAGCTTCGACACGCCGATGAGATGGGCAGCGTGCACCACCGTGGCGTGGATCATCATGTTGTCGTAGATGAACTCGGCCGGGCGGGTGCTGTTGGCCATGATGCCCCCGACGGTGCCCGCCACGAGAAAGATGTACTCGGGCCGGTGTTCGGTCATCCAGACATTGACCGCAGCCTGATCGCGCAGGTCGAGTTCGGCACGGCGGGCGAGCAGAAGGTTCTCATAGCCGCCCTGGCGGAGGCGTCGCAGGATCGCACCGCCCACGAGGCCGCCGTGGCCTGCCACGAAGATTCGGGCATCGGTTGGCATCGGCTGCGCCACGGCACGCTCCTCATCATTGGCTCGATAGTGGTTATTTGGCTCGATATTGCTTGGTCCGCCAGGCTACTGACGGCCGCGTGTCAGTGACGGCGCGGGCCGTGGCTTTTCCGATCGGCCGCGACCCCGACCGAGTTGAGGTGGTGTCAGGCGTTTGCCCCGAAAAAGAGAACGTGATCTACTTGCCGCGTGACGGAACTCAGCGATTGCATCCACACGATCGAGTACCCGTACACCCGCTCAACCGGCCCGTACATCGGCCCGTTCCTCACCGGTCTACGCGACGGCAAGCTTCTTGCCAACCGTGTCGGCGACCGGACGTTCTGTCCACCGATCGAGTACGACCCCATCACCGGGGAAGACGCGTCGGTGGCTTTCGTCGAGGTCGGCCCTGGTGCAACGGTGCTTGGTCACACGTGGGTGTCCGACCCCTCGACGAAACATCCCTTCCCGCATCCCTTCGCGTTCGCGCTGTTGCGCATCGACGGCGCCGATGTGCCGATGGTGCACGCAGTCGACGCCGGCTCGCCCGAGGCGTTGGCGGTCGGTACCAGGGTTGCGGCCCAGTACCGTGACGATCGCCGCGGCGCGATCACCGACCTGTACTTCGTGCCGGAGGCGGCCGCTGTCGTCCAGAACGTCGTCGCGGGCGACGAGCCGGTGCTCGTCAGTGAGCATCTGATCTCGCTGGTCGTACGCGAGCCGTTGTTCCCGCACCGCCGGCGCTACGCCGAGGGACTGTTGGCGGGCAAGCTCATCGGCCAGAAGAGCTCGGTCAGCGGCAAAGTGGTGGTGCCCGGTCGCGGGTACGACAACTTGAACCGCGTACCGCTCACCGAGGCCGACGAACTGGTCATCTCCGACCGGGGCACTGTGTCGTCGTACACGGTGCTGACGCCGGTGCAGTATTACGGCCAGAAGGAGACCGAGCCGTATATCCGCTGCTCGATCCTCCTCGACGGTACCGACTCGCCGATCATCGGCGTCGACGTCCGCGACATCGTCCTGGCCGACTTCCGGGTCGGTATGCGGCTCCAAGCCGTGTGGCGAAAGCCTGAAGATCGACGGGTCGACGGCCTCGACAATCGCTTTGGTGGTTCCTGGGAAGACGTGATCGAACGCTGGGAGCCGACCGGCGAGCCCGACGTCGATCCCGCCAAGCTGAAGGACTACACATGGTGAGCTCCGCGACGTTCACTCCCACCGACGACGACATTGCCATTGTCGCGGTGTCGCAGACGAGGTCGTACCGTCTGTTCAACGACTCCGAGCAGATGATGATCATGAGCTGCGTGAACGACCTACTCAGTCGCACCGGCATGGATCGCAATGACGTGCAGTTCACCATCGCCGGCAGCTGCGACTACTTGTCGGGTGCACCGTTCGCGTTCGTGTCGAACATCGACGGCGTCGGTGCGTGGCCGCCGGT
>JAYUFA010000535.1:0-22825 GCA_043738925.1 Actinomycetota bacterium | reverse complement strand
GCGCAACCGCAGGGCCGCCAGCTAACCTCGGCGCGTTATTCCGCGACGTGGATCGCAACGGCGACAGAAGGTGGACAAGCCTCGATGAAGGTCAACTTCGGCGGACGTGTTTTGGTGCTGGGCTGCGGTTCGGTCTCGCAGTGCCTCCAACCGCTCCTGCTCAAGCATCTGAAGATGGACTTCTCGAAGCTCACCATCATGGACTTCGAGGACAATCGCCACGCCGTGCCCGAAATCTTGGCCAGCGGCGCGAAGTACGCGCAGAAGAAGCTCACGCGCCAGAACATGGCCACGTTGCTCGCTCGTCATGTGGGCGATGGCGACCTCATCATCGATCTGGCATGGAACATTGATTGCGGCGAGATCACTCAGTGGTGCCACGACAACGGCGTGATGTACATCAACACGTCGGTCGAGGAATGGGATCCGTATCTCGACGCGGAGAATCAGCCGCCCTTGACGCGTACGCTCTATCACCGTCATCGCAAGCTGCGGAATCGCATAGCGACGTGGAAGAAGAACGGGCCGACCATCGTGGTCGAACACGGAGCGAACCCGGGTCTTGTTTCGCACTGGACAAAGGTCGCGCTCGACGACATTTCGTCCGCGATCCTGCGCGGACGCGTCCCGCGCACCCGCAAGCTCGCGATCGAGAGCGCGCTGGCCGCAGGTGACTACGCGTCGCTTGCGATGCATACGGGAACCAAGGTCATACACGTCAGCGAACGCGACACGCAGATCGCGAATCGTCCGAAGGAGATCGACGAGTTCGTCAACACGTGGTCGATCGAAGGCTTCTACGAAGAAGGTGTAGCGCCGGCCGAGATGGGCTGGGGCACGCACGAGCGCTCGCTGCCCGTGGGCGCGCACACCCACGACTACGGTCCGCGCAGTCAGATCTGTCTCGCGCAACCCGGCATGAACACGTGGGTGCGTTCATGGGTCCCGCTCGGCGGCGAGATCCGCGGCATGGTGATCCGTCACGGTGAGGCGCTCACCATCACTGAGCATCTCACCGTGTGGGACAACGAACGACCGGTCTATCGACCTACGGTGCATTACGCGTACATGCCCACTGACGCGGCGCTCAACTCGCTACACGAGCTGCGTATGCGGAACTTCGTGATGCAGTCTCGTTTGCGCATCATGAACGACGAGATCACGACCGGTCGCGACGAGCTCGGGGTGTTGCTCATGGGCCATGACTTCACCTCGTGGTGGGTCGGCAGCCAACTCGACATCGATGAGACACGTCGCCTCGTCCCCGGGCAGAACGCGACCACGTTGCAAGTCGCGGCGTCGGTGCTCGGCGCGGTGTTCTGGATGATCCGCAACCCGCGCCGTGGATTCAACGTGCCCGACGACCTGCCGCATGAGCAGGTGCTGAACGTCGCCAATACCTACCTCGGGCCAAGCCCGTCGGTGCGTAGTGACTGGACGCCAAAGCGCGATCGTGTCGACCTGTTCGCGAAGTGGGGCGGCGCGACGCCACCTTCGGATGACGACGTCTGGCAGTTCGGGTCGTTCCTCGCGTGAGGTGCGCATGGCTGCGGGTGCGCATCGCCACGGTCGGGCTGCGCCTCGCCACCGTGGCGTTGCTCGTCGCCCCAGCCGTGGCGTGCTCCGGCGGGGCTACCGTGACGCCCGGAGCGGCGCGTACGGCAACGGGCGCTGCGAGCGTGTCGGCATCAGCCGCGAAGACCTGCGAGGAACTCGTCGCCGCGGCCGCACAAGTGACACGTGCGATTGTCGCCGACCTGCGAGGCAAGACCGAGGCTGACCTCCGCACGGCCGATTCGGCCGATCCGTTCGGTGAACTGCTCCGCCCCTACGACGCGTATCGTCAACGTGCCACCGCGCTCGGCTGTGACCCGACCGAGCTCGTACGCTCGGCGTGTCGTGAATATCAAGACATCACGCCGACCGGGCCGGTCGCCGAGGAGTTCCTGGCGCGGGTCGCGGACACCTGTCGCTGAACGGTGCCAAGATCACCCAATGAGCGACGCTGTTACTCCGCCCGAGCTGCCGAACGATTGGGGTCCTCGCCTCGCCGATCTCTCGGCGCGCCGCGCTGTTTCGCAAACAATGGGCGGGCCGGAGAAGATCATCAAGCAATACAACCGCGGTTCGCTGACCGTGCGCGAGCGGATCGACCATCTGCTCGATGCCGGTTCGTTCCGCGAGATCGGTCCGCTCGTCGGTTCGGTGCCAGCCGACGCACTCGTCACCGGGTGGGGCCGCGTCAACGGGCGCCCCGTACTCGTCGGCGCCGAGGACTTCACGGTGCTCGGTGGGTCGATCGGATCGGGCAACACCGCCAAGCGTTATCGGGTGGCCGAGCTGGCAATGCAGGAGCGAATCCCGCTCGTGATGATTCTCGAAGGCGCCGGGCATCGGCCTGCGATGCCCGGCGATCCAATCCACACACGTGCCCCCAGCGATCTGCTTGCCCAGGCCCATCTTGCGGGATACGTACCGTTCGTGACAGCGGTGCTCGGCGCGTCCGCAGGGCACGGTGCGCTGACCGCGCCCATGTCGGACTTCACGGTGATGGCCGCGAACAGCGCGATCTTCACTGCAGGGCCACCGCTCGTGAAGTCATCAATCGGCGAGGACGTCACGAAGGGTGACCTTGGTGGTCCGCAAGTCTCCGTGCTGTCGGGAGTCATTCACAACGTCGCCATCGACGACAAGGCCGCGCTTGACGTGCTGCGCGAATACCTCACGTATATGCCGTCGAGTTCGTGGCACTACGCGCCTGTTGTCACGAGTGGCGCCGATCTTGGTGCGCGGCGTCTCGACGAGATCCTCGACATCGTCCCCACTGATGGTCGACGCTTGTACGACATGCGCCATGTCATCAGCGTGCTTGTCGACAATGGTTCGTTCTTTCAGGTGCAACCCGACTACGGCGAGACGATGATCACCGCGCTCGCGCACCTGGGCGGCCATCCAGTTGCGATCGTCGCCAACCAGCCCGCAGTCAAGGGCGGCGCGATCGACAGTGATGGTGCCGACAAAGGAGCGCGGTTCTTACGCATTGCCGATTCGTTTCACTTGCCGGTGATCAATTTGTGCGACAACCCCGGCGTGCTCGCGGGCAGCGACGCCGAGCGCGCGGCAATCCTGCGTCACGGCGGCCGCATGTTCGCGGCCCAAGTCGGCTTGCAGACGATCAAGTTCCATGTGACGTTGCGCAAGGCCTACGGCTTCGGCGGCTGCATCATGGGAATGCTCGGCTTCAACAATCACAGCTCATCCTGGGCATTTCCCGGCGCCACCCTTGGCGCCATGCCGGCAGCGGGTTCGTCGAAGGCCACGCGTGCCGACGAGGACACGACCGTGTTGTTGCGCCAGGCCGAACTCGAGTCTTCCTATCGTTCGGCACAAGGTCTCGGCTTCGACGATCTGCTCGACCCGCGTGAATTGCGCAACGTGCTACTCGAATCGCTCGACGTTGCGTTGCAGCGCCGAGCCGTGCAGCCCGAACCCGTCCGCCGCGTGGGCTACCTCCCATAGGTTCCCGAGGACGGCGACGGTCGACGAGATCTGATCCATGATTGACCGCACGGAGTTGAAACGGGGGCGGCGATGAATGATCCGCGACAAGCCATGGGAGTCGACGTGGAAGAGCTGCAAGCCTTCTCGGGTGTCGTCTGGGGATTCAAGCAGGGCCAGATGGTGGCACTGACGATCGAGCTCGGTGACCGCCTCGGCTACTACCGTGCGATGGACGGCGCGGGGCCGCTCAGTGCCGATGAACTCGCGGCGCGTACCGACACCCATCCGCGTTGGGCGCTCGAATGGCTGCGCACCCAGGCCGCGGCGCGTCTCGTCTCGTATGCCGATGACGACGGAGTTGACCGCTTCGAGCTTTCGCCGATCGGTGCTCTGGTGCTCGCCCGCGAAGGTGAGGTCACGTTTGCGTCGGCGGCGATGCAGATGCCTCGCCCGGTCGGTTTCTTCGATCGACTCGTGGGCGCGTTTCAGACGGGCCTTGGGCTGTCGTACGACGACCTCGGTGTCGAGTGCACGCATCACGTCGAACGCATGCTCGGTCCGTGGGCCAAGGTGTTGCTCGTCCCCGTCGTGATTCCGGCGCTCGATGGTGTGCAGGCCAAGCTTGAGAGCGGCGCGCTGGTCGCCGATGTCGGGTGCGGAGCCGGGCTGGTTCTCGAGATGCTCGCGACAGCGTTTCCTGCGTCAACGTTTCACGGCTACGACTTGTCGCAACACGCGGTCGACGCGGCGCGAGCTCGCTGCGACGCGTTGGGCTTGCGAAACGTCGAGGTCTTCCAGGCGCGCGGCGAGGAGATTCCGGCTGACGGCCGATACGACCTCGTGCTGACCTTCGACTGCATCCACGACATGGTGCGACCCGATCTCACGATCGCCGCGGTGCGTGATGCGTTGCACAAAGACGGAACGTGGGTGTGCAAGGACATCCGATCGAGCGCCTCGTTCGCGGACAACATGCGCAATCCGATGTTGGCAACGATGTACGCATCGTCGATCGTCACGTGCATGTCGTCCGCGATGTCCGAACCCGGCGGCCTCGGGCTCGGCACGCTCGGCTTCAACCCTGTCGTTGCCGAGCAGATGGCGCGCGACGCCGGCTTCACGCGGTTTCACACGCACGATTTTCCCGATCCGGCGAACCTCTACTTTGAGATTCGGCCATGAGATGCGGGCCTGACCGGCGGTTGCGGTGACGGCACTTGCGCAAGGCCGCCGTCGAGTCGCGCGAGGAACGGCCACGCGATAGCGGCTGCCGCGAGCGGCCCGGCGGCGCCGACGAACATCGACCATCGCGCGCCTGCCGATTCAGCGATCCAGCCGACCAACGGCCCACCGATGGGTACGGTGCCCATGAACGCCATCGACCACAGTGCCAGCACACGACCGCGCATCTCGGGCGGTGTCGACATCTGCAACGTCGCGTTCGCCGCCGCGAGGAACGACACCGACACTCCGCCGAGCGCGACCAGTGCGACGAGTTCGAGTGACAACGTCGGAGCGACGGCGCACACCAACATGAAGATGCCGAGCAAGAATGTGAGCCGCAGAAAAAGCAGACGGGTGATGTGCATGCGTGTCGCATATCCGAGCCCCACGATCACGGCACCGAGGCCCATCGCGCCGGTAAACAGCGCGTAGGTGCCCGAGCCGCCGTCGAACGTGTCACGCGCGAGCAATGGAAGCGTCACCGCGGTTTCGTAGGTAAGGGTGCCAATGAGGAACATCATCAAAACCGACACGCGCAGCTGCGGCGTTCGCCAGACATATTCCAGACCGTCGCGCACCTGTCGCTTTGCGCGCGCCTGACGTGGTTGGATGTGCAGCTCGTCGAAGTGAATCATCAGCAACGCGATCACGACCGCGCCGAAGGTCACGGCGTTCAGCAAGAAGCACGGGCTGATGCCGAGCTGAGTGATGGTGATGCCCGCGAGCGCCGGCCCGAATACCCGCGACACGTTGAAGTTGATGTTGTTGAGCGTGACTGCGTTGGTCAACAGGTCTCGGCCGACCAGCTCGATCGGCATCGACTGACGCACGGGGTTGTCGAACACGAGCACGAAGCCGAGCGAGAGCGCCAGCGCATCAACCATCCAAAGATGCACGACGCCCGTGGCGGTGAGTACCCACAACACGAGGGCCTGCACGCCCGACAGGACTTGGGTGATGAGGAGCAGCTTCTGTTTGTCGACGCGATCGACGATCATCCCGCCGAGCGGCGCGAAGAACAGCACGGGCAATGCTTGCAGTGCGACGAGAAAACCAAGCGCGACGCCCGAATGCGTGAGCCGCAGTACCAACCAACCTTGGCCGATGAGCTGCATCCACGATCCGGCCTGCGAGATCGTCTGACCGAGTATGTAGAGCCGGAAGTTCCGGACGCCGAGCGCCGCGAAGGTTTGTCGCACTCGCGAGTCGGGCGACACGCTGCTCACGAGCCGGGGTCCTCGCCGATCTCGCGTAGGGCGCGTCGCAGGGCGTCACGAAGTCGGCGAGCCATCGTCGGGGTGAGGTGTGCGACGTGGCCGTAGCCGGCGCGACCGAGCTCCTCGACCGTGAGCACGACGCGCGGCTCGGCATCGGCATAGTCGTCGCTCACGGCGATGTTCCAGGCGATCGGCGTCGCGCGTTCGTCGTCGTCGCCATCGTCGAGCAACGGCAGGTCATCGGGCCCGAGGGCGTCGTAGTCGATGGCTCGTCGCACGCGGGCAGTCTCGCGCCGATCTCGCCGAGCGGGTACCGTCGGCGCCATGAGCCTCGTCAGCGGTATGCGCTTCGGCGCTTTCGTCGCCCCGTTCCACAGTCCGAAGGGCAACCCGACGTTGCAACTGCGGCGCGACATCGACCTCGCCGTGCATCTCGACGACTTGGGCTTCGATGAGATCTGGTATGGCGAGCACCATTCGGGCGCGTACGAGACGATCGCGTCGCCCGAGCTCATGATCGCCGCCGCTGGGGAACGCACGCACCGCATTCGTTTCGGCACGGGTGTGAACTCGGTGCCGTATCACCACCCATACGTCCTCGCCGACCGCATCATGCAGCTCGACCATCTCACGCGCGGCCGCGTCATGCTCGGCGTCGGACCCGGCCAACTGCCAAGCGACGCGTTCATGATGGGTATCGATCCGCGCCGTCAGCGCGACATGATGGTTGAGGCCACCGAGGTGATCCAACGTCTGTTGCGCGGCGAAGCTGTTTCGCAAACCACCGACTGGTTCACGGTCGATCAAGCCCGCCTGCAGCTGAGTCCGTACAACCCGAACGGTATCGAGATCGCGGTGGCGTCGATGGTGTCACCGGCGGGCGCCACTCTTGCCGGCCGGTTGGGCTTGTCGATGCTCTCGTTGTCGGCGACCGACGCTCGCGGGTTCGACGCGCTCGACGTGAACTGGGGGGTTCGTGAGAAAGTGGGCGCCGAGCACGGTATGCCCGCCGATCGTGCCACGTGGCGCATTGTTGCGTCGATGCATCTCGCCGAGACGCGCCAGCAGGCGCGCACCGAGGTCGAGCACGGCATCCTCGACTTGTGCGGCTACATGGAGGGCATGGGCAAGACCAAGCTGCCGTTCGCGACGTCACCTGGCGACGCGTTCGACCATTGGACTACGCACGGCTTGCCGGTGTTCGGTGTACCCACGTTTGGAACACCCGACGACGCGATCGCGACCATCGAACGTCTCGTCGAAAAGACCGGTGGGTTCGGAACGTTTTTGTTCCTGGCGCACAACTGCGCCGATTGGGAAGCAACCAAGCGCAGCTATGCATTGTTCGCGGAGAACGTGATGCCCGCCGTGCGCGCGATGAACGCGAGCCGCGTGGCGAGTATCGACTATGTCGGCGACAACGCCGGAACGTTCTTCGGCGCGATGCAGGATGCGGTGCGCGAAGCCATCGCCAAGTACAAACCCGCGTGAGCCCCCCGGATCAGCCGCCGGGGCGGGGGCGACCTTCCTCATAGCCGCTGGCCGATTGCATACCGACGGTTGCCTTGTCGTGCAGTTCGTCGATATTGCGAGCTCCGGCGTAGGTACACGCGCTACGCACGCCGGCGACGATCTGATCGACGATGTCCTCGACGCCAGGGCGGTCGTTGTCGAGGTAGAGGCGCGAGGTGCTGATGCCCTCCTCGAATAGTTCCTTGCGGGCCCGATCGAACGATGCATCACGCGACGTGCGGCTCTTGACGGCACGATGCGATGCCATGCCGAAGCTCTCTTTGTAGAGCCGACCCTGATTGTCGCGCTGCACATCGGCGGCGCTTTCGTGAGTGGCTGCGAACCAAGAGCCGATCATCACGCTCGACGCGCCGGCCGCAAGCGCCAACGCAACGTCGCGCGGGTAGCGCACGCCACCATCGGCCCACACGTGTTTGCCGCGCGCTCGGGCTGCCGCCGAGCATTCGAGCACCGCGGAGAACTGCGGCCGACCAACACCGGTCATCATGCGCGTCGTGCACATTGCCCCGGGGCCGACGCCAACCTTGACGATGTCGGCACCGGCATCGAGTAGATCGTTCGTGCCTGCTGCGGTGACCACGTTGCCCGCGACGATCGGCACGTCGTCGACCGCGCGCCGTACCTGGGCGATCACGTCCAACATGCGTTCTTGGTGACCATGCGCTGTGTCGATCACCAAGACGTCGGCGCCCGCTTCGCGAACGGCGCGCGCTCGACTCACGGGGTCACCGTTGATGCCGACCGCGACCGCGATCTGCAACTCTCCATCGGCATCGAGCGCGGGGCGATAGAGCATCGATCGCAACGCGCCCTTGCGCGTGATGACGCCGAGCAGCAGCGCGCCATCGGCCACAACCGGCGCGGCTTGAATGCGGTTCGCCTCGAGGCGCTCGAACATCTCGGGCGGCGTCAGACCCATTTCGATGGTGACCACATCGGGGATCATCACGTTGTGCAGCTGCGTGAACCGGTCGAACCCGCTGGCAGCACTCTCGGTGAAGATGCCGATGGGGCGGTTGCCCGAGTCGACGACCACAACGAGGCCGTGTGCGCGCTTCGCGATGAGGCCCATTGCGTCGCCGATGGTGTCGGTCGGGCCCAACGTGATTGGCGTGTCGTAGACAGGATGGCGCCGCTTCACGTAGGCGATCACGTCCGCGACGACAGCCACCGGAATGTCTTGCGGCAACACAGCGATGCCACCGCGACGCGCAATGGTCTCGGCCATGCGTTTGCCCGCTACCGCGGTCATGTTCGCGACGATGACCGGTGTCGATGTGCCGATGCCATCAGGGGTGGTGAGGTCGACGTCGAGTCGTGACGGTACCGACGACCGGCGTGGGACCAAGAAGACGTCGTCGTAGGTGAGATCGAACGTCGGCTGGTGACCGGCCAGGAACTGCATCTTCGGGAACCTCCGAGGCGTTGACCCTACCGGCGTGACGGCGCTGGGCGGTCAGCGTTACCATCGACACATGACTGCATCCACGGTGACTTCGGTCGAGATCGTGCCCGTGTCCGGCTGCTTGGGTGCCGAAATCCGCGGTGTTGATCTGCGCTCGCTGGACGACGCCACGTTTGCGGCTGTCGAGCGCGCCCTCGTTGAGTACGAGGTCATCTTCTTCCGCGGCGTGCATCTGACCGACGAGGAGCAGCTCGCATTCGGTGCACGGTTCGGCTCGCTCAACATCTTTCCGATGTCGAAGTTGTTGGGCGCAACCAAGCCTGGCGTGGGGGCCATCGTCGACAGCCCCGAGAACCCGCCGGTGGCCGACGAGTGGCACACCGACGTCACCTGGATCGCGACGCCACCTGACGTTGCGATACTTCGAGCGCTCGTCGTACCGGTCCGCGGTGGTGACACGCTCTGGGCGTCGATGACTGCGGCGTACCAAGCGCTTTCGCCGACGATGCAGGCACTCGTGTCGCAGCTGCGTGTGCGCCACGACAACACCTCGTTCATTCGCGGCATGCTCGTGAAGCGGCCCGATCTCGATGTGCCGGGCGGCCTGCCCGAGCGTTTGCGCAACGAGTATCCGGCCGTCGAACATCCACTCGTTCGCACGCATCCGATCAGCGGGCGCCACGCTCTGTATCTGGGCGGTGGCTTCATGCGGGGCATCGTCGACATGAAGCCCGACGAGAGCGAGGCGATCCTCGGCTTCTTGCAACAACACGCCGCCAACGAGCAGTTCCAGTGCCGTTGGCGCTGGTCGATCGGTGATGTCGCCGTGTGGGACGAGCGCTCCACCAATCACCGCAGTGCCGGGGACCACTTCCCACAGCATCGCGATATCCGCCGCGTCGAGTGCGGCGCAGCGACGCCCACGTTCGACCCCTCCGCCGCCGAGTGGCCGCGCTCGGTTTCGGTGTAGACGAGCGGCGTGGGCGGGCGGATCAGCTCAGCGCCGAGTTTGATCAGAACAAAGCGACATCGGTGAACTCGATGAGGTTGCCGGAGGGGTCCTTGCAGAACGCCGTGGTGACCGTGGTGCCGAAGTCGTCGCGCGTGCGGATGTCGGAGACGAAGCTCACACCCGCTTCCTTCAGCGCGCCGATCGTGGCCGCGAACTCGTCGGTCGGGACATAGATCGCGAAATGAGGGCCGGTGCCTTTGAGGTCGGGCATCTCCTTGACCGCGATGATGTGAAATTGCGAGGGCCCGAGGCGATACCACGTGCCGGGCACGCCAAAGTCGGGTCGGGGCAGCTCGGTCAGGCCGAGCTTGGTGCCGTAGAAGTCGCGCGCTGCATCGAGGTCGTCGGCCACGATGTTGACATGCGCGTAGCCGGCGAGTGTCTTGGTGGAGAGTGCGGAAACGGTCGTTGAGCCCATACGCGGAGTGTACCTGCCGAGTCGAGGCTCGTTCTCCGGGTACGGTTCGGCGGTGCGATACGACCCGGCATTCGCCGATCTTGACTTGATCGCGGCCGCACGGCGGGTGGCCGGTATTGCGGCGGACCATGTCGACGACATCGAGCGCGAGCAGCGCATGCCCGAAATGGTCCTCAAGGCCGCGACTGATGCCGGCTTGTTTCGCCTCTACCTGCCGGCGTCGGTGGGCGGCCCCGAAGTCGACCCGTTCACGACGTACCGCGCGATCGAGGAGCTAGCGCGCGTCGACGGCTCGCTCGCGTGGATCGCGATGCTGTCGACGACGCTGACCTATCTGACGTCGTGGCTGCCCACAGCGGTCCTCGCGGCAATGCGGACGGTCGATGGAGACGTTCGCATCGCCGGCTCGTCACGCCCCCTCGGCACCGCTCGTACCGAAGGTGGCGGCTTCCGCTTCGATGGGCGCTGGGATTACGCGAGCGGTATCGAGCACGCCACGTGGGTCATGGTCATGTGCAACGTGGTCGACGGCGAGCACGCGGGCACCATGCGCGCCATGTTTGTGAAACCGGCCGACATCGAGATTGTGCGCGTGTGGGACGTGATGGGCCTGCGCGGCACCGGCAGCCACGACATCGTGGCGAGCGACGCGTGGGTCGCGGCGGATCACACCTGCACGTTCGGCGGCCCACTGCCTGGAGCGTCCTTGCTCTATCACCCGCGGCTGATGCGTATTGCTGCGCAAGCGCCGACCGCGGCGGTGAACGTGGGCATCGCGCTCGGCCTGCTGGACGCGTTCGCGGGATTCGCGAAAGGTGCGAGCACTACAAGCTCGCCAACGGTATTGCGAGAGCGTCGCGCGGTGCAGGCGGCGTTCGCCGAGGCAACAGCAATCGTCGAGTCGAGCCGCGCGTTCGTGATGGATTCCGTGGCGGAATCGTGGACCACCGTTGCCGATGCGCTGCACGATCCGACCACGGCAATCGCACGCGCCCGCTTGTCGATTGCGCACGCGGCGCGCGACACCTTGCGCGCCGCCGACCTGTTGTTCACCGCCGCGGGCACGGCTGGCGTTTTTCGCTCCATCGGAATCGAGCGCCGTGTGCGCGACCTGCACGTGGCGCGGCTGTTCAAGTCGTACGACGACACTGTCGTCGAGGACGCCGGCCGCGTACTCTTGGGCCTCTCGCCTCGAAGTGAAGGATGGTGAGCGTCGCGATGGAGATCACACCCGTTGGCGCCTCGATTGGTGCTCGCATTGACGGTATCGATTTCGACAAAACGCTGCACGACGACACGCTGCGCGGGCTGTCGAAAGCGTTGCTGGAACACCAGCTGCTTGTCATGCGGGCGCCCGATCTCGCACCGGAACAACATTTACGCCTCGCGGCGCAGTTCGGCGAAGCTGAGGTGCACGCGTTCTTTCCGAACCTCGGGAAGGGTTTCGAGCGCGTCAGCGTGCTCGACTCCGAACAGGGCAACGTTGCGAGCATGTGGCACAGCGACGAGTCATTCCTGGCCGAGCCACCGCTCGGCACGCTGCTGTCGGCGCGCATGATTCCGGCGGTCGGCGGCGATACGTGTTGGGCAAGCATGACCACCGCGTATGACGCGCTCTCGACCAACATGAAGCGCTACCTCGACGGCATGGTCGCGGTGCATGACCTGTCGCGCACCGCCGAGCTTGCGTTCAACAGCGGCAACGGGAGCGCCGAGGCGTACGCAGCGGCACTTACCGCGCAACGTCGACATGAACATCCGGTGGTGCGCACGCATCCCGACACCGGAGCGAAGGCGTTGTACGTGAATCCGGTTTACACCCGCGCGCTCAAGGGTGTGAGCCCCGATGAGAGCCGAACGATGCTCGACTTCCTCATCGCCCACGCCACGAGTGAGCGATTTCAGTACCGCCACCGCTGGCAAGCCGGCGATCTCGTGATGTGGGACAACCGTTGCACGATGCACTGTGTGATGCGCGACTTCGTCGGGCGTCGCGTGATGCACCGCGTATCGATCCTCGGCGACGCGCCGCGCTGAGGAGTCAAGTCTTGCGACGGAGCGCGAACTTCAGCGACGGCGACGGTGTTGACTGACCGCTGCCGCATAGCGATCGAGAACCTCACCCGGTTGTTGCGCGTCGACGATCGGCGCGCCGAGCACCAAGAAGTCGACACCGTTTCGCAGCGCCAGCTCGGGGCTGATGATGCGCTTGTGTTCGCCACTCTGCTCACCGACGTCGCGGATGCCAGTGCCGTAGACGAGCAGGTGGCGGCACTGCGAATCTTCTTTGATCACCCACGCATCGGCGGCCGCACACATGACCGAGCGAACACCTGCATCGGCCGCGATGCGGGCCCACTTGCGCACCACGTCCTCGGCGGGCGCGTCGTGCATCGCGACGTACTCCTCGGGCGCCAGGTTGGAGGAGCTGAGGAAGACCACGACCTCGGTGCGGCCCTGCGCAGCCTCAACCGCCGCAACGAGGCATTTGCGGCCGACCGCGTGGTGCACGCTCACGAACTCGGGTGCCCGCATGGGCACCTTGTCGTCACCGCACACGACGCGTATGTCGGCGGCGAGGGTCGCTGGCCGATCATCGACGTAGCGTGCGTCGTAGAAGATCGTGCGGGCGTGATGATTGCGGACAAATTCGAACGCGCGGCCCGGCGGCATGCGCTGCACAAGGTGCGTTGAGATCTTGACGCCGCCGACACGCCCGAGCACGTTGCGACCGAGGCGCAAGATGTCGGCCACCTCGGTTTGGTCGATCGCCAATACGAGTTTGTCGATCACCGAGCGATCACCCACGGCGGAAGTGTACGCGACCGGCTACGGCGGCTCGCGGGAGCGCTGCTATTTCGTGCGATACGCGACGGGCAGGTGGTTGGGGCCTTGACTCAGTCAATAGATGTCCTTAGGATGACGGACATGGCAACCTCCACCGCTCCCCGCTACACGATCATCTCGGCTGACTGCCACGCCGGTGGCAACCACGCCCAATACCGCGAGTATCTCGACCCCGCCTATCGCGACACGTTCGACGCGTGGCGCGGGAAGTACAAGAACCCGTTCCGCGATCTTCAAGACGACGGGCGCAGCCGCAACTGGGACAACGACCGGCGCAACGCCGACCTCGATGCCGAGGGTGTCGCCGCCGAGGTCGTGTTCCCGAACACGGTGCCGCCGTTCTTCCCGACGGGTGTGGTGATCGCGCCGGCGCCCGATCCGCAAGATTTCGAGCTGCGCCTCGCGGGCATACGCGCTCACAACCGTTGGCTCGCCGATTTCGTCGCCGCGTACCCCGATCGGCGTTTCGGTCAGGCACAGATCTTTCTCAACGACGTCGAAGAAGCGGTGAAGGACATTCGCTGGTGCAAGGCACACGGCATCAATGGTGTGCTTTTGCCAGGGGCGTCGCCCGACACGCCGTGGATCGACGCGCTGTCGTCGCCGAAGTACGACCCGATCTGGGCGGCGTGCGATGAGCTCGACATGCCGGTGACGCACCACTCCGGCGGCAGCGGCATTCCGAAGGTCGCGGACACGCCCATCAAGAATCTCATCTTCGTGATGGAGACGGGCTTCTACGCGAACCGAGCGTTCTGGCACATGATTTGGGGCGGCGTTTTCGATCGTTTCCCCAAGCTCAAGCTGATACTCACCGAGCAAGGATCCGACTGGGTGCTGCCGTTGCTTCGGCGCATGGACGGCTTGTTCCAACAGGTGCAGAACGGGCGCGTCGGTGAGCTGGGTGTGCCGCGCGATGCCATCTCGACGATGAGCCCGAGCGAGATCTTCGCGCGCAATATTTGGATCGGCGCGAGCTTCCCTACGCCGAGTGACGCCTCGCTGTTCCATGAGATGGGCATCGATCGAGTCATGTGGGGCAGCGACTATCCCCATCACGAGTCAACGTCACCGTTCTCGAAGGAATCGTTGCGCCGCAGTTTCACCGGATGGAACGAAGCCGATTTGCGCAAGGTGCTCGCCGAGAACGCCGCGAAGGTCTACGGCTTTGACATGACCAAGCTCGACGCTCGGGCGCGGAACATCGGGCCCTCCGTCGACGAGATCGCAAGGCCGCTCGACACGATCCCCGAAGGCGCGACCAGCCCGGCATTCCTTCGGAACTGACCGCGGTGGATTCAGAGACCAGAGCCCAGGGGACGGGGAAGAATATGAAGCGCATTGAGTACGCGGGCAGCGTGCATGACGAAGAAGAGATCGACGCGGTGATGTCGGTACTGCGTGGTGGGCCCACCGCTTTGCGTATCGGCAAGAACGTGAAGGAGATGGAGCGTCTCGTCGCCGCGACGTTCGGCAAGCGGCGCGGCGTGATGGTGAACTCCGGTTCGTCCGCGCTCTATCTCGCCGTCGACCTGCTCGGGTTGACGCCGGGCGATGAGATCATCACGTCGGCGGTCACCTTCTCCACCGACGTCGCGCCCATCGTGCGCGCTGGGCTCATCCCGGTGTTCGTCGATGTCGAGCCCGACACGTATCAGATCGATGTCGAGCAGATCGAGAGTGCGATCGGGCCGCGCACCAAAGCCATCCTCGCCCCGAACCTGATCGGCAACTGCCCGGACTGGGATCGCATTCGCTCTCTTGCTGACAAGCACAACTTGCAAGTGATCGAGGACTCGTGCGATTGCCTCGGCGCTACGTTGCACGGCACGCCCACCGGTTTGCGCAGCGACATCTCTCTGACCAGTTTCGCGATGTCACACATCATCACCGCGGCAGGCACGGGCGGCATGTTGTGCGTCGATGATGACGAGCTGCTCGACAAGGCGTTGTTGCTGCGCCGTTGGGGTCGGCGCAGCGAGCCGAAACTGTTCGGCTCGAAGAAGGGCGACAAGCGATTCTTCTCCGAGATCGACGGCATCGAGTACGACGACCTGTTCATCTTCGATGAGGTCGGCTGGAACTTCGAGCCGGCAGAGATCTCGGCCGCGTTCGGTGTCGTGCAGATGCGCAAGCTGCCCATCAACCTCGCTCGTCGCCAGCGGAACTTCACGCTCCTCAGCGAGTTCTTCGGTCGCTACCCCGAGGTGTTCGTGCTGCCGCGCGTCACCGAAGGCATCAACACGAGCTGGCACATGTTTCCCATCCAGATCAGGCCGGAATCGGGCGTGCGACGTGCCGACTTCCAACAGCACATGGAAGGCGAAGGCATCGACACGCGCATGGTGTGGACCGGCAACGTCACGCGCCAGCCTGCGTTCGCCGACAAACCGCATCGGGTCGCACCGGGTGGTTTGCCCAATGCCGACCTCGTGATGCAAACGGGCCTAATTCTGCCGTGCAATCACGCGATCGACGACGAGGGCATTGCGTACATCTGCCATCAAGCCGAGCGGTTCCTCGCCACTTGAGCGCGTCCGACGAACGTAGCGGTGATGGCTTCGAGACCATTGGCAACGGGTTGTACCGGTTGCAACGGTTGCTCTCGAGTCGTCGTGTCTCGTCGACCCTCGCCGAAGCAGCCGATGCGACGGTCTCGCAACAAGGCATGCAGCTATTGCGCGCCTTGCGCGACGGAGAGGCGCGCCCGGTTGCTGCGGCGGCGCGGGCAGCACGCATGGATGTCGGTGCCGCGAGCCGCCAGCTCCGCAACCTCGATGACGTGGGCCTGACCGAACGCGCGAGTTCACCGGACAATGCCAGCGTTGTGCTCGTGCGATTGACGTCGCGCGGTCTCGCGCTGGCGCGGCGAGTGCAGCAGGTGAACGATCAGCACATGCACGACGCACTGGTCGATTGGACCGATGCCGAGCGAGTACAGCTCGGCTCACTGTTGCTTCGTCTCGTCGAGGATCTGCAACGTACGCCCTACCGCACTGTCGGTGCTGTCGACGGGCGTCACTCGATCAAAGCCACAACAAGGAGCCCCAAATGAAGCGGTTGGAGAACCGGAACATCATCGTCACCGGCGCGAGCCGTGGCATCGGGGCCTCGTTGGCCGAGCGCCTGTGCGCCGAGGGTGCGAACGTTGCCATCGTGGCACGCACCGTCGACAAGCACGACCATCTCGCGGGCAGTCTTAACGAGACGCTTGCCAAGTGTGCGCGATTCGGCACTCGTGTGGAGGCCATCGCAGCCGATCTGGCTGATGGTGACAGCCGCGCGATGATTGTTCCTCGTGCACTCGAGTTGTTCGACGGCCGCATCGACGTGCTCGTAAACAACGCCGCGGCGGCGATCTACCAGTCGCTCGTCACATATCCGCTCAAGCGTCGCCGCATCATGTTCGAGGTCAACGTGCACGCACCGCTCGATCTCGCGCAAGCGGTGTTTCCCGGCATGGCCGAGCGGGGCGAAGGTTGGATTCTCAACGTGTCGAGCGCATCGGCGAAGCACGCCGAGGGTCCGCCGTTTCGCACTGCGGGGCGCGCTATGGAGATTGGTTTGTACGGCTCGACGAAGGCGGCGCTCAATCGTGAGACGAACGCACTCGCGGTCGAGGCTTACGAGTCGGGCATTCGTGTGAACACCATCGAGCCGCGTGCGGCGGTCATGAGCGAAGGTGCCGAGGCACTCGTCGGCGGGCTCGTGACCGACGAGCAGATCGAGTCCATGGAGGCCATGGTCGAATCGGCGGTCGCGTTGTGCGACTGCCCGCTCACGCTCACGGGACGTATTTGCTCGAGCCTTGATCTGCTGGACGAGCTCGGCATCACGGTCATGACCCTCGACGGCACCGCGCCCTACCCGGGTGGCCAGCGCGTCTGGCGCGGATAGTCGCGGGGCGAACGTTGGTCGGCTGAGCCTCTAACCTGGGTGAGACGCATGCCTGGGGGTTCGGGATGAGCACATCGACTGTCGAGCACATCGACATCTACGACCCGGACGCCTACGTGGCCTCGCCGCCGCACGAGGTATTCGAGCGTCTCCGGCGCGAGCAGCCAGTGTTCCGCCAAGAGATGCCCGACGGCACCTGGTATTGGGCCATCATGCGCCACGCCGATGTGGTCCACGTGTCGCGCAATCCCTTGCTGTTCTCGGCGGAGCTCGGCAGCGTCGTGCTGGAGGACCAAGATCCCGAACGGCTCGCTCAGAGCCGCAACATGTTGCTGGCCATGGACCCGCCGCGGCACTCCACGTTCCGACGCCCGATGTCTCCGCAGTTCAAGAGTCGCGTGATCGCGGGGCTCGAAGGTCGCATTCGCGAGATCTGCCGTTCGATCATGGTCGAGGCGCGCGAGCGCGGCACCGTCGAGTTCGTGCACGATGTCACCGCGGCGTTGCCGTCGCAGGTGGTCGCCGAGCTGATGGGCTTGCCCCGCGAGGACCTTCCGCAGATGCAACGCTGGGCCGAGATGAACACCAGCAGCCAGGATCCCGAGATCGATCCCGACGCGTCCGCGTACCGCGCCGGCAGCAACGGCCTCAGTGACATGGGGCGCTACGCCATCGAGTTCGCGGGTAAGCGACGCACCGAAGCTCCCCGCGAAGACCTCACGACGCTCATCCTCGAAACGGAATTCGCGGGTGCGCGCATGACCGACGGCGAGTTCGCACAGTTCTTCGTGCAACTCGTCACCGCAGGGAACGACACCACCAAGGGCATGCTCGCGTCGGGCTTGCTCGCGCTGCTCGATCACCCCGACCAACTCGCCGCAGTGCGCGCCGATCGCTCTCGTATACCCGGCGCCATCGAGGAGGTCCTGCGCTGGGCGAACCCGTTGCACTACTTCCGGCGCACGCTCACCGCCGACACCGAATTACGCGGCGTCCAGATGCGTGCCGGTGAGAAGCTCGCGATGATGTACACGTCGGCCAACCGCGACGAGGAATTGTTCGTCGATCCGCACGCGTTCGACATCGCGCGCGATCCGAATCCGCATCTGTCGTTCGGCATCGCCGAGCACTTCTGTCTCGGTGTCCACCTCGCCCGCCTCGAAGGCCGCGTGTTCTTCGAGGAGCTGTTCGACACATTTCGCGACTTTCGCGTGCTGGCCGAACCTCGGCGCGTGCGATCCAATCTCAACAATGGTCTGAAAGAACTCAAGATCGAGCTCATTGCCACGTGAGCGGACAGCGGCTCGACGATTCGGGGTTCTGGGACGCGTATGTCGCCGGCGAAACATCGCTGTCGCCGTTCTTGGTGGCCTACGCGGAGAGCGCACTCGCCGAAGCACAACTCGCGCCAGGTGCGCGGGTGCTCGATATCGCGACAGCGGCCGGCAGCATGGCCGTCGTGGCGGCGCGTGCGGGCTTGAACGTGCTGGCGACGGACTTCTCGCCGGCCATGGTGGAACTGGTCGCGTCTTACGGCATCGCGAACGTCGAGGCGCGCCAAATGAACGGACAGGCGCTCGATCTTCCCGACAAATCGTTCGATGCCGCGTTCTCCATGTTCGGTGTGACGCTGTTCGAGGATTGGCGCGCCGGGCTTGGCGAGATGGCGCGCGTCGTACGCCCGGGAGGCATTGGTTCGATCGGCACTTGGATCGTTCCCGGTGGCGCGGCCGGCAGCCTGCTTCTCGCGCAGCTGTGCGCCGAACTGTTCCCCGACGTAGCCGCGCCGGTCATGGCTGCAGGTCTGGTCGAGACGCGCGACCCGGACCAGTTTCGTGCCGCGATGCAGTCGGCGGGCTTCACCGACGTGCGCATCATCAACGTGACGTATGACTACCTGGTTTCGGATGACGAACTCGACAATCCCGATCGGCTGTTCACGTTCAGCTCGCAATGGGCAGAGCTCGATTCCGTGCAACGCACGAAGATCCTCGACACCATCCACGAGCGCCGCCCGCACGACGCCCCGCTGGCCGTCCCCTCCACCGCAGCCATCGCCACGGCGCGCCGCACATAGTCCCCTCGGTTTCGGAACCGACCTGCTACAGATCGCGCAGGTCCGAGGGCACGTCGACGGCGTGCGCCTTCAAGATGTCGAGGGGCACGATGTCGAGCGCCCGTTCGTGCGTCGATGCCAGGACCACCGGTGCAGCCTGGCCGTCGAAGTGGGCGCGTAGCCAGTTCGCCGCGGTCACGCACCAGCGATCACCGGGAACGAGCCCGGGGAAACCGAATTGCGGCATCGGTGTGCTGAGATCGTTGCCGATACCGCGCTGATGGGCGAGGAATTCGGGCGTCATCACCGCGCACACGGTGTGGCTACCGAGATCCTGCGCGCTCGTGTTGCAACAGCCGTCGCGAAAGAACCCGGTTACCGGATCCATGCCGCACGGTTCGAGGGCGGTGCCGAGCACGCTTTGTTCAGTCACGCGCCAAGTATCGCGCGGAGCTGAGCGCGCCGGTGGGCCACACGCCCGAGGCGTGCGGCCCACCGGCTACTCGTTCGAATGATCAGTTGGTCAACGCGATAGCCAGCACCTCGCGGACGTCCTGCACGAAATGGAGTTCGAGTTGCGCCGCAACATCCGCAGGGATGTCGTCGGCGTCGACGCGATTGGCGTGGGGCAGGATGACCGTGCGCACGCCGGCGCGATGTGCGGCCAGCACCTTCTCTTTCACCCCGCCGATGGGTAGCACGCGGCCTTGCAGCGTGATTTCGCCGGTCATGGCGACATCGGAACGCACGGCGCGTTGCGTCAGCACCGACGCCAAGGCCGTGGTCATGGTGATGCCGGCCGAGGGGCCGTCCTTGGGTACCGCCCCCGAGGGGAAGTGCACGTGGAATCGTTGCGCCATCGCTGCCGGGTCGATTGCAAGCTCGTCGGCGTGTGATCGCAGGTACGACAACGCGATCTCGCCCGACTCACGCATCACGTCGCCGAGTTGACCGGTCAGGGTCAGTCCGGCTTCGCCGCCGGTAGCTGCTGCTTCGACGAACAGCACGTCGCCACCTGCTCCGGTCACGGCGAGGCCCGTCGCAATGCCGGGCCGGTCGACACGTTCGGCCGGCTTGTCGTCGTGGCGCGCCTTGCCGAGCGCCTCGCGGACGTCGTGCGCCGTCACCGCGTAGGGTGCAACGATCTTGGCCTCCGCAAGCGCTGTAGCGGCGCGGCGCACCACACGATCGAGGCGTTGCTCAAGACGGCGAACACCTGCCTCGCGCGTGTAGTCCTCGATGACGAGGCGCACGAGCTCGGGATCGATCGTGATCTCGCCCGACTGCACGCCGTTGCGGTCAAGTACGCGTGCCAGCAGGTGTTCTTGCGCGATGGCGAGCTTCTCGTCGTCGCTGTAGCCGCTGATCGTGATGACCTCCATACGGTCGAGCAACGGAGCGGGCATGCGATCGAGCGTGTTTGCGGTCGCGATGAACACCACAGACGACAAGTCGAGTTCGATTTCGAGATAGTGATCGCGGAAGGTGTGGTTCTGCGCGGGGTCGAGCACCTCGAGCAACGCTGCCGATGCGTCGCCGCGCCAGTCGGAGCCGACCTTGTCGATCTCGTCGAGCAACACCACCGGGTTCATGGTGCCTGCGTCGATCAGTGCGCGCACGATGCGGCCCGGCCGTGCGCCGACGTAGGTGCGGCGGTGGCCGCGGATTTCAGCCTCGTCATGAATGCCGCCAAGCGACGTGCGAACGAACGAGCGACCGAGCGCACGCGCGACCGACTCGCCGAGTGACGTCTTGCCCACCCCCGGAGGGCCGGCCAGTACAAGAATCGTGCCGGCGCGTCGATGACCCGCTTCGTCGACCCCGCGCTCGGCACGCAACTTGCGCACCGCGAGGAACTCGACGATGCGTTCCTTTACGTCGTCGAGGCCGGTGTGATCGGCGTCGAGGACCGCACGGGCGTTGGCGAGATCGAGCTCGTCATCGGTACGCGACGACCACGGGATCTCGAACACCGTGTCGAGCCATGTGCGTATCCAGCTCGCCTCCATGCTTTGCTCGCCCACGCGCTCGTAGCGATCGATCTCCTTGAGGATCGCTTCGCGCACCTTGTCGCTCGCGTCGAGCGAGCTCAGCCGCTCGCGATAGTCGGCGATGGCGTTGTCGCCACCTTCGCCCAGCTCCTTGCGAATGGCCTCCATCTGGCGGCGCAGGATCGCGTCGCGCTGCATCTTCTCGAAGCCCTCGTTGACCTCGGATGAGATCTTGCGCGTCACGGTTGCTTCGGCCAGCGCGGCACGCGCCCAGGTGATCGCCGTTTGCAGCCTCGCCGCAACATCGAGCGTCTCGAGTAGCTCGATGCGCTGGCTCATCTCGAGCCCGGGCCACCAGCTGATGGTGTCGGCGAGTGCGCCAGCGGAAAGCGCCTCGTCGAGCAAACCGGTCATGGCGCGGCCGCTCATGGTGGCGAGCAGTTCCTCGGCGACCTCGCGGTATTCGGTCGCCAACACCGTCGTGGCGGTGTCGGCGACCGCCTCGGGAGCGTCGGTGACGCTCACCCACAGCGCGGCGGTGTCGGTGACCACGGCGGCGCCTATGTGGGCACGATGCAGTCCGCGCACCACGAGCCCAAGCGCGCCATCGGGGAGCCTGGCGCTTTGTTCGATGCGGGAGACGGTGCCGACGGAGGAGTAACGCGTGCCGTTGCGGGGCACGATCACCAGGAGGTCGCCGGTGTGTGAGGCCGCGGCGACGCTGCGTTGGGCGTCGTCTGACTCGGCGCGAATTGTGACCACCATGTCGGGGAACACCACACCGGTGGTTACGGGAAGCAAAGGCAGGGGAGTACCGGTGAGGGTGCTGGGGGTTGTCGGGTCGTCGCTGTCGGCGTACGGCGGAACGTTCGGGTCGGTCTCGGTGTTCACGCGTTGCTCGTTTCGATGGATGATTACTGATTACACAGTTACAACTCTACGAGGTAACGTTCTGTTCCATGACCGCAGACATCGCCTCGTTCTTCGTCCAGCGCATACCGACGGAATGGTTCGACACCCCCGCCGATGTTCGGATCGACCGTGAGGAAATCCTGGTTGTGGGCGTTCTGCGCGCCGGCGTCGACCCTCGGGTGTTCCGCGAACGCACACGCGACGCCCGGATGCACCTCGCCGCTGAGGCCGAAGCGCGGTGGCTGCGCAAGGTGTCCTGGGGCGTCCGCTCCGGCGAAACCGAACACCGTTTCACGGGAGTGTCGGTGCCGGTGATGAGTCGCATGCGTATCGATGAGCGGCTCGTGCTCGATGCGCTCATCGACGGTGGGCTCGCCCGAACTCGTAGCGAGGCACTCAATTGGTGCGTGCGGCTCGTTGGCATGCACCAGCGCCAATGGCTCGATGAGCTCCGCGAGGCGGCTGCGTCCGTCGAGCGGGTGCGCGCCAAGGGCCCCAATCTCGACGTCTGAGCGGGCTGTCGCCGGAGGCGTCTCTCACCTACGCTGCGACCCGTTGTGACGAGCGAGGAGCGACCCGATGTTGAGCGGCGAGAAGATTCTGATCACCGGTCCGGCCGGCCAGATCGCGTTCCCCCTCACCGAATATCTGGCTCGCGACAATGACGTGTGGGGGATCGCCCGTTTCAGTGAACCCGGATCGCGAGAGCGCGTCGACGCGCTCGGGGTCACCACTCGTGTCGTCGACCTTGCCACTGCCGATTACAGCGAGATTCCCGACGATTTCACCTACGTGTTGCATCTCGCCACGTT